>NZ_JBFHKV010001270.1:0-2200 GCF_041595215.1 Stieleria sp.
TACGGACTGCACTAGATTCCGTCTCAGCTCAAATCTCGGGTAGTGGACGAGGCGACGAGTCCGCTTGCTAGATTCCGTCTCAGCTCGAATTTCGGGTAGTGGACGACGCGAGGAGTCCCGCGATTAGTTGTCTCGTTCAATATTAGAATTGTCGGTGGACTCGTCGCCTCGTCCACTACGTGGTGATTCGTTTATTGATTGTTGATAGGTGTTGACTAGGAATGGATTGACGCACGAAGCGTAGTGGACGACGCGAGGAGTCCCGCGATTAGTTGTCTTGTTCAATCATTAGAATTGTCGGTGGACTCGTCGCCTCGTCCACTACCGCCTACCCGATATTCAGATCTCGACAGAGCACTAGATCGGCGGAAGCGTGCGGACCTGGGCATCGACCGGCAGCGCGATGTCTTGCAGCGGCAAGAACTGAGCCTCATCGGGGTTGTACGCAAACACCTCACCGGTCTCGAACTTGTAGACCCAACCGTGCAGCTTCAATTGCCCGCGTCCGATCGCGGCGGCAACCGAAGGGTGCGTCCGCAGACTTTCCAGTTGGACCAACACGTTTTCTTCGACGGTCAACGTCAACCGCTTCTCCGGGTCGGTCAGGTGACCATAGTTCTCTTGGACGATCCGCCGTGTCGCTTCGGCGTGCTCCAGGTACGCTTTGACCGCGGGTAGTTGTTCGATCGACTGCGGATCCAACAGCCCCGCCATCGCTCCGCAATGGGAGTGTCCGCAGATCACGATGTCGCGGACTTTCAAAACGCTGACCGCGTATTCGATCGTCGCCGCTTCGCCACCGTGAACGCTGCCGTAGGGAGGCACGATGTTGCCCGCGGTCCGCTGAATGAAAAGCTCGCCGGGGCGGGTTTGGGTCAGCCGATTCGGATCGATTCGCGAATCCGAACAGGTCACGAACAACGCCAGCGGGTTTTGTCCTTCGACCAACGTCTCGAACAACTGCTGGTCTTGGCTGAACAGTTCACGCTGAAACTTGTGAATTCCATCGACTAGTTTTTGCATCGTCAAAATCCTGGTTGCGGAAGTGGCTAGACCGCCTGAAAAGGGTCCCGAGAAACCGGCGCCCGAGTTTATCAAAGATGGCTCGGTCCTGTCGTCTGTAATCCTATCGGAATCAATTCGCTTGTCGGATGTAAGATTTTCAGTCCCCGGGTGAACTATGTTTGAGTCAGACCCTTGTCTGACCTGCCATCGTTCCCTCCGCGAACCACGAAACGCGAAACTTTGCGGTCCGTCGCGGGTTGGAATACTACCGTCGCTCGTCTCTGTTCCTGCTCGCTTGTCCCGGGAGAAATCCGGTGTTTTTCCAGCGAATTTTGCGATCTGTCCTTTTTTTCGTAAGCGCAGCCTCGCTGGTGGGGGTGGCTGGTTTTGCCGCCGCTGCCGACGACGTTGCCGCCACACCGCTGACGCCCGAGCAATCGAAGTTTTTTGAAACCAAGATCCGCCCCGTGCTGGTTCGCGAGTGCTACGGCTGTCACAGCAAGCAAGCCGGACAGAGCAAGGGGGGGCTCCGGTTAGACACCCAGGCGGCGATGATCGAGGGCGGCGACAGCGGCCCGGCGATCGTGCCCGGCGACCTGGACGCGAGTCTGTTTTTCGGCGCGATCACGCACACCGATTTCGTGATGCCGCCGAAGCGAAAATTGACCGATGCCGAGATCGCCGATTTCCGAACCTGGATCCTCGACGGGGCGCCCGATCCCCGTGTCATCACACCGGTCGAAACGCCCGCGCAGACGATCGACGACGAGATGATCGCTCAAGCCAAGCGGACCTTTTGGGCCTATCAAGCACCGCGCCGCAGCCGACCGCCCGAACCGGACGCCGCCTCAACGCACGCCGCCGCCTGGTCCAAGACGACAATCGATCGTTTCCTGTTGAACGGACTCGACGATGCCGGATTGCAGCCCGCCGCCGACGCACCGGCGCCGAACATCTTGCGACGACTGTGCTTTGATCTGATCGGTTTGCCGCCCACCCCCGAGCAACTTGAGTGGTTCACCGCGGCCTACGACCAGAACCCCGACGCCGCGGTCGCCCGCGTCGTCGATCGATTGTTGGATTCGCATCAGTTCGGCGAGCATTGGGGACGTCACTGGTTGGACGTCGTCCGCTATGGCGAATCGACCGGACGTGAAGTCAACATGACGTACCCGAACGCTTGGCGCTACCGCGA
>NZ_JBFHKV010001271.1:0-2194 GCF_041595215.1 Stieleria sp.
CGGTGTGGCGGAAGGTGGAGAGGATGACTCGGCCGGGGCCGGGTTGGATGTCGGGGTTGGGGTTGATCGCCGTGATCAGGGCTTCGTTGTGCGCATCGGCGACCGGGATGTCCATCAAGGTGCGCTTGCCGACGCGGACGTTGTTCCGCTTCAGCCAGATATCGGGCTTGAGCGTCGTCAGCTCCAACACGTCTCCGTCGCGTTTGAAGACTTTGGCGGTCACCGCGACGTACTGGGACCAGTCGGGTTCTAACAAACACGCATCGTCGCGTTCGATCAGCGGGTTCTCGCCCAACACCCGCTGGCCGACACGCAGCTGTTCGATCGGTATGGTGGCCGATGTCTGGTCGGGGTCGCTCGAGGGGATGTGCACCGGCGTGCCGGCGACGAAACACTTGACCGTCAACGCCCCGATCGTGCCGCCGATCATCTGACCGTAGAACGCGTACTGCAGACTGGTGCTGAAGTCTTGCCCGGTCAGCTGTCCATAGGCAAATCCGATCCCCGCGCCGCCGGCGTCCTGCGCCATCGCTCGGGCGGCATACAGGATCGACCCGCCGCGACCGGTCGCCGCGACTCCGGTCCCCGCGATCCCGCCGATCAGGCTGCCGAGCATGTAGCCTTCCGCGCCCGACAGTCCGAGCGCATCGGCGCCTGCGTAACCGATCACGCCGCCGGCGAGGCCTCCCACCGCTCCGATCGGATCGAGCCAACCGAACGTCGCCCCGAGTGCGATCTCGGCGAATCCGGCCCCCTGACCACTCAGTTCGCCTTGGATATAGACATCGATCGCTCCGGCCCACATGCCCGCGACCAGCGGCAATGCCGTCCCGCCACTGGCGATCAACGCCGCCGCCGAACCGACCACCAACGCGCCGGTCGCCACAACCACTTCGACGTCGATGTTGCTGAGCGTGGCTGCGACGGCGTTCGTTTGACCGGCATACGTCAGCGCGCCACCGATCTGAAACAGTCCGTTTTGAATCGCCAGGTTACCAACGTCGATCAACAAGTGATTGGTCGCGTCGGCGAGCTGTGTTCCGACCGCGCTGGCCACGCCGCTGGCGCTCGCCCCGACATCGGACGCGAACGACAGCAACGATCCGCCGAGCGAGCTTAACCACTGAGGCGACGAGACCTGAATCGACGAAACGGCACTGTCCAGCTGCGACAAGTACGGTGAAGCGGCGTCGTAGGCGGCGTCGAACAGTCCGCTCGCATACTCCATCAACTCCCCAAGGGCACTGTTGCTAAACGCCTGTTGGGCTTCCGGGACCGGTTCTAATCCGTAGGTGAACGTGCCGAAGGATTCGTTGTGGACGAGCACAAAATGGTCGGTGCCGGGCAAGCGGACGTGGTAGTTGTGATGCTCGGCGACACAAAAGTTGAAAACGGGAACGGGCGGGGACGCAGCGCGTGTGATCGCGGTGATGGTGAGGGAAACGTTGTCTGCGGTGGTGAGTTGGTCGCCGGGGGTGAGGTCGGCGGCGAGTTTCCAAGTTGCTGCGGGGGAGTTGCAAGTTTCAGGTTTCAGGTTCCAAGTTGCTGATTGGGAGTTGCAAGTTTCAGGTTTCAGGTTCCAAGTTGTTGCGCGGGAGTTGCAAGTTTCAGGTTTCAGGTTCCAAGTTGTTGCGCGGGACTGCGGGGACGCGGTGGGGCGGTTGATGACGTAGAAGGGGTGGCCGGCGGTCGTGGCGAGTTTCGTGTCGCCGATGTGGACGTGCAGCAGTTGTTGCGGGGCGTTGTGGTAGGTTTCGGTGACTGTGCCGGGTGCGGTGGAGAGGCGAGCGTGGGAGACCCTCCCCTCGCTTCGCTCGACCCTCCTGTGCACGGGAGGGTGACTTTGATGGGAGACCTTCGCGTGCGCGGGAGGATGACTTTGGTGTGAATGATCTGGTTGGGGGCGGGAGGCGACGAGGTCGCCGGGGGCAATGGCTTCGATCGGCTTGGTGCGGCCGTCGGCGAGGAGGATTTCGGTTCCGGCCGGAAAACAATATTGCTCGATCGCCTGGGCCCCTTGGTTGGCGTAGCCGGCGATGATCGAACTGCCGGACCATTCGCTGCCGACGGTCACGCCGGCGACGCCCGTGGACTGGACGTCGCGGAATGCGGCAGCGGCCAACGTTTCGGTCGGCGCGGTGGCGGAAAAGTCGATTGCGGACGCGGAGACTTCGCTGAGCGATTCGGCCGCTCC
>NZ_JBFHKV010001272.1:0-2194 GCF_041595215.1 Stieleria sp.
TCTGACGCTGTATTGGCGGTCAGCTTTGACGACGGCACGGCCCGCGACCACAGCCTGCATCGCAACAATGGAACTCTGGAAGGCGGCAAACTCGTCGAAGGCAAGTTCGGCAAAGCCGTTCAGTTCACCAGCCGCAATCAAGGCCCCGCCAAGAAAGCCGGAAACAACAGCACCGTCAAACCCGGCGACTCGCTGGTCAAACCGAAGTGGGCCAAGGACGTGCCGGTCTATGTGCGCGGCATGGTGTTGGCCGGAAACAAGCTGTTCATCGTCGGTCCGCCGGACACCATCAACGAAGAAGAAACGTTCCAGAAACTCAGCGAGAGCGATCCGGAAGTGCAAGCATTGCTCGATGACCAAGATGCGGCATTGATGGGCAAAGACGGCTCGTCGTTGCTGGCCGTGAACATTGACACCGGCGAGATCGAAAACGAGATCAAGCTGGACACGCTGCCCGCCTGGGACGGGCTGGCCGGAGCCAACGGAAGCCTGTTCCTGTCGACACTCGACGGCAGCGTGATGTGTTTTGGAAAGTAGCGTGATGTGTTTCGGAAAATTGCAGCCCGGGATCGGTTGGGGCTTCGTTTCAACGTACAAGAGATTCAATTTGTTAAGCTTGGCTAGACACTTGGAATACCGTTCAACACTCGACGGACTGCTTGGTCCTTCGCGCGGACTTCTCCTGACCTTCATCCTTTTGGGCTGGAGTTCTTACGCCGCTGCGTGCAACATTCCGGTCTTTCGCTACGCACTGGAGCGTTGGACGCCGGATGATTGCGAAGTGATTGTTTTTCACGATGGACCGCTCTCGCCCGCCGACACCACCTTGATGAATCGATTGAATGCGTCAACCGACAATCACGGCGGGCATGCCAATGCCAAAGTCATGGCGGTCGATATCAGCGGCGACGCCAGTGGCGAGCGTGTCGCGTTGTGGAAAGAAATCGACGCCAACGCGGAGAAGACGACGTTGCCCCATGTCCTGGTTCGAACGAAGCTGGGGCGGGGACGTTTCGTCAACCATTGGCACGGAACGCTTGCCGACGCCGATCGGTTGGGGATCTTTGACTCGCCGATTCGAACCGAACTCCGCGACCGACTGTTGGCCGGGCACAGTGTCGTTTGGTTGCTGGTTCGATCGGCCGACCAGGAAAAGAACGAGAGCGCCAAGCAGCTTGTCCAACAGACGTTTGAAACGCTGTCATCGAAGGTGACGTTGCCAGAGGGGATCGGGCTGCCGGGGTCCGAGTTGTACGCCGACTTGCCGCTGGTCGTCAAATTCAGCCTGCTGGAGATCGATCCGGAGGACCCGAAAGAGTCCTTTTTGATCGGTCTGCTGTCGGGGTTGCGCCTGCCGGCCTTCGAAGCAGGCGAGCCGTTGCTGGTTCCGGTGTTTGGACGTGGTCGGGCTTTGGAAGTCATCCCGGCACGTGATCTGTCGGCCCGATTGATGGAAGAACTGACGGTCTTTCTCAGTGGGGCGTGTTCCTGTCAGGTCAAAGAGCAGAACCCCGGTTTTGATTTGCTGATCGACGCCGATTGGGACGGTCAGCTTTTTGGTGACATCGACAATCGTCCGCCCGACCGTAGTGCCGAAGAAGGGCGCAATCGCAATCCCGTCCTGGTTCCGATCCCGCAGGGCCGCAAGTAAACTAAAACCATGAATCGCACCTACATTTTGATGGCCGGCTCGCTGGTCGCGTTGATCGGCATCGTCCTGTTGCTCGGTGACCGAGACAAACCGTCCACGAGCGGACGGGCAGTAATGCTGTACTGTGCCGCCAGCAACCGGGCGGTGATGGAATCGATCCGCGAGGAATACGAGCAGGAGTTCGACCGCAGCGTCGACATTCAATACGGGCCGTCGCAAACGCTGCTGTCGTCGATCGAAGTGGCCAAGCAGGGGGACCTGTATCTGCCGGCCGATGACAGCTACTTGAAATTGGGCAAAGAAAAAGGGCTGGTCGCCGAAGAGATCCCGATCGCGAAAATGCAAGCCGTGATCGCGGTGCCCAAGGGGAATCCGAAATCGATCCAAAGCTTGGACGACTTGTTGCGTGAGGATGTCCGCGTGGTCTTGGCAAGTCCGGATTCGGCGGCGATCGGCAAGGTCGTTCGTGAATCGTTAAGTGAGGTCGGTCGCTGGGACAGCTTGGACAAAGCCACCAAGGCGTATCGTGGGACCGTCAATGAA
>NZ_JBFHKV010001273.1:0-2194 GCF_041595215.1 Stieleria sp.
CGAAGACGGTCGCGTTTCGGAACTCGATGCGTTGGTCGTCATCAATCACCTCGCACGCGAGGCAAGTCTCGTGCCCGAAGACATGGCCGATGCGATCGGCACCACCGCCAGCGAGTGGGTCGATGTCAACGCCGATGGACGTGCCACCCCCATTGATGCCCTGACGATTATCAATCAGCTCGGTCGCGAGCAGTATCGCGACGCGGCATCGGGCCTGGCCCCGCTCGCAGGAAAGGACCCTGAGCGTGACGATGAAGTGCGGGTGTTAGACGAAACCTTTGCGAGTTGGGGTCGGCCTAGCCCTGCGGCAAGCAAGAAATTGATTGGCGCGGAGCTCCAATCAGATTCGCGAAAATCTTCTCAGCCCATGCAGCGAGAGTCAGATCTCCCGAGCGAACATCGAAAGGATCCCGATGAATTTCCTTTTTCATTGAACCACCAGCCGGACGAAATAGAATAGTGCACGCATTTCCACATATCCCGAGAATCAGCATGATCAACCGGTTACCCATCTTCGTTCGTGCGCTAACGTTGCTGGCGATCTTCAGCATTGGTTCGAACACTGCCCGTGGCGGAATCATCAATGGAGACTTTTCGACGGCGTTGACGGATCCGGCTGCCGGTTGGGCTACCACTTTCGGCCTTGAGCCGCCGGTCACAGAATCCGAACAGGCAAAGTTTGTGATCGATAGTTTTTCTGACAACCTCGTGCAGCTGGAGCAGGAATTTCTACTTCCTGCTGGCGCCACTTCGTTGAGCTTTGACTATCAGTTCCTCACGGAATCGGGCGGATTCTTCGATCCTTTCTTTGGTGCACCTCCCTTCGATATTTTTCAGGCGAGTCTGCTGGACCCGGTCACCCTCGACGCATTGATTTCGATTGACCCCAGTGACGACCGCTTTTTCGGAATCGACGCCGACAGAAGTACATTTTCGGCAATCGAAGTTGACACGCCGGAATTACTCTCCAACGGATTCACGCGGATCAGCCTGGATGTGTCGTCCCTGGCGTCTCAATCAGTACTCCTCGACTTCCTCTTTCTCGGCGAAGACGATGGTTTGATTTCAACGGTGCTGCTGGATAACGTGACGATCACAACAGCGTCTACCGTCGTTCCCGAACCGGGTGCACTGGCGGTTTGGGTGTTGTTCAGCGTCACGACCATGGGCGGGGCGACTCGCAGGCGTCGGCGGCTCTAGGCGGAAGAGGAATCCAATGACGGATCGGTGAGCGTCGCGGGGGCTGAACATGCAACGCGAAGACGTGGACTCGGCATGCGAAAGTAGGCCTCGTAGGCTCGCGTTAAACGGCTGATGCATGGCGTTGTCGATCGAGGTTGGTCGTGCCGCAGGATCTCGGCTAAACTGTCGGCATGTACAAATCAGTTCATCCCCGCCGTGTTGTGCTTCAATCCCTTGCCGGTTCCCTTGCCCTGCCGGGGCTGTCGTCGTTGCGGGCGGAGACCGGCAGTGACGCGCTGCCTGTACGGGCCGCTCGCGGTGCCGGTGCGGGTGCCCGTCGGTTCGTCGCGGTGGGCAACTTGCTCGGCTTTCAACAGAAACAGTTTTTCCCCGAGACGCCCGGCAAAACGTTCGAGGAAACCACGCTGCTGAAGCCGCTGGCCGAAAATCGTGACCAGATCACCGTCTATCGTGGGCTCGATCATGGCCTTCGCGGCGGACACTTTGCCGTCCACACGTTTCTCTCCGGCGTGCTGCACCACGAGTCCAAACAACGGCCCGATGGCAACGTCACGATTGACCAGTTCATCGCCGATGAAATTGGGCCCCAGACCCGTTTCCCATCGCTCACCGTCGGGTCCGAAGGCGGCATCCACGGCGGCTGCCAGCTCTCCTGGACCAAGTCCGGCGTCCGCGTGCCTCCGATCACCGGCCCCGCAGAACTGTTCGAAAAACTGTTTGTCACCGAATCGAAAGAACGTCGCTCGGAAATGGTCCGGGAAAATTCGCTGCAGGCTTCGATCCTGGATTCGATCGTCGACGAGGCCGGGGCGCTTTCTAAACAAGTCAACCGAGAAGACAAAGCCAAACTGGACGAATACTTCAGCTCGATTCGAGACGTCGAAAAACGTCTGCAATCTCGTCGCCAATGGGCCGACCAGCCCAAGCCGGAGCCCCCGTTTGAGAAACCGGCCAATCGGAACACGGTCGAGGATCTTCCGTTGTTGTACGA
>NZ_JBFHKV010001274.1:0-2193 GCF_041595215.1 Stieleria sp.
AAGCTTGGCATGGCGGAACGTCAACTCGAGCGCATTCGGCGTGAGATGAAGCATGTTTCCGGTCGTGTCCGGTCCAGACACTTTTGGACGTTGTTGGCGGTGTTTGCGATCATCGCGATGTTGTTCGCGTTGATGTTTCGCGGGGCGCAATTGTCCGGGCAAATCGACGATGCCACCACATGGACGTTGATCGTTTCGGTGTTGGTGATCGCGGTGGTTGCGTCGTGGGTTCTGTCGAGTCGACTGGCCGGGGGCGTGCAAGCGACGGCTTCGAAGATCGAAACCGCGTTTCCTGGGTTGGGCGAACGGCTTTTGACCGCGGCTTACCTGGATGACGAACAGACATCCGGCCCCCTCGGACAGCATCTGATCGGCGAAACACACGACCATTTCCGGTCCCATGATTGGCAAACCGTGGTGTCGACCTTGTCGTTGTGGGCCTCGCGACTGTGTGGCGCCGGTGCGCTGGCTGCTGCGATCGGTGTTTCCATGATCGATTTCCGGCAGGATCCCGACGCGTCGTTGTTGTCGACCTCGCTGATGTCCCAATCAGAAACGCAACAGGACGTGACGGTGTTGCCCGGTGACGTGTCGATCGAACGCGGCACCAGTCTGGTCGTGACCGCCGAATTCAGCGTCTCGGCACCCGAGACTGCGACGCTGATCACGGAGTTCGTCGATGGCAGGTTATCCGAGGTCTTGATGAAACGAAACTTGAGCGATCCGATCGTCGGCGGTTTCCTGTCTCGCGTCGATCAACCGCTGTCTTATCGAATCGAATCGCCGCGATGGAACAGCCAAACGTATTCGGTCGACGTGTTTGAGTTTCCCGAGTTGCGACGTAGCGACGCCGTGCTTGAGTTTCCTGAGTACACGCAGATGAAGTCACGCACCGTCGAAGACACCGTCAAGGTCAGCGTGGTCCAGGGAACCCAGGTGACGTGGCGATTGCTGCTCAACAAACCCGTCGTCTCATGCACGCTGACGACGAAAGGCGGCGAGGTAATCGATTGTTCGCCCGCGACCCGGATCGTCGACCCCAAAACCGATGGTCCGACGCAGCGTTATGCCGCCTATGTTGCCACCGTCACGGCGGATCAATCGGAAACCTATCTGTTGAAATTGATTGACGACGAAGAACGCAAGAACAAGTATCCGCCTGAATTGTCGATCAAGGTGCTACCGAACAAGCCGCCCAAATTGAAGCTCGAAAAGGCTCGCGACGTGACCGTCTCGGCGCTACAAGAGCTGCCGCTGCGTGCAAACGTTCGTGACGACTATGGGATTTCGAAATCGGGGATCACCTACCGGATCGAAGATGAACCCGAAGTGACCGTCGAGCTTGCCGAAAACCTGGCTCGCAACGTTGATTCGAGCATCGATCACACACTGGATTTTGAATCGTTGCAGGCAAAACCGGACGATTTGGTGTCGTACTATTTTTGGGCTGAAGACATCGGGCCGGATGGAAAACCGCGTCGTACTGAGAGCGATCTGTTCTTTGCCGATGTGCGCCCGTTCGAAGAGATCTTTCGCGAAGGCGCTTCGCCGCCGCCGTCCCAACCCGGCCAACCGTCCGGTCAACAGCAGCAAGCCGAAGAGTTGGCGAAACTGCAAAAACAAATCATCACCGCAATTTGGAATCAAATTCGGCTCGAGATGGCCGGCACCAAACCAGCGCCGGAAGACATCCAAACCATCAGTGACTCCCAAACCGAGGCGATCGCCCAGTTTGAAGAGATGGCGGAGAAGTTAACCGACGCGAAGTCCAAGGAAATTGGTTTGCGGGCATACGAAGCGATGAACGAGACCGTGAAAAACCTTGCCGCCACGGATCTTCCCGAAGCCCGATCGTCGGCACAACGAAGTTTTTCGAATCTGCTGAAGTTGCGTTCGCGTGAGTTTGAGGTCTCGCGGCAGCAGAGACAGCAACAACAAAGTCAAGGCGGCGGAGGCGGCCAGAGTCGACAACAGCAGCTCGATGAATTGGAATTGGAAGACGACGAGAACCGTTACGAAACGCAGCAACAGGCTCAGCAGCAAACGGCCGAACAGCAGGCCGCCGCGGAAGATCGCCAGGTTCTCAGCCGGCTTCGTGAGCTGGCCAAACGCACCGAAGATTTGACCGAGGAGTTGGCGAAGCTGCAGTCGGCATTGGAGCAGGCCGAGAACGAAGAAGAGGCGGAAGAGATT
>NZ_JBFHKV010001275.1:0-2188 GCF_041595215.1 Stieleria sp.
AAGATGTGCGTGCGGATCCCGGCGGGTTTGCCGGCGATTTCACGCTCGATCCCGAGCACCCCACCGCACGCGGCCGAGATCGCGATCGCTTGCAGGTTCGCTAAATCAACGGAGTCAAGCATGGTTTCAACTTTCAACAGGACTCGTCACCGTACCCACGACCGAAAAAGGTGGCGAGAAAAAGTACACTAGTTGGACTTGTTCTTGGTTAACTCATCGGGAGTCGGATCGCCAGGGTTTCGTTCCAAGGTCAGCAGCATGTTCTTGCTGCCTTTGGGCGACTGGAAGTCCTTCGGCCGATCGGCGCCGTTCAGTGCGTAGCACAACGTCCAACGATGATCGTTGTCGAATCGGATGATGCCCTCCGCGACCGCCGTGTCCGGTTTTGGTGGCGGGTCGATCTCGCTGGGTCTGGCCAGCTGTGGCACCGACGTCATGGTGATCTTCGCGGGTTTGGTCGACGAGTCGATGCGAAACACGGCGCGGAACCGCTGTTGGTCGTCACGATCATAGGTGACAATTCGATTGATCGAGATCGTGACATAGGTCCCCTCGACCTCCAATTCGCTCAGCTCGCGGCCTTGGTTGACACCCGAGACGACTTCCCAGCGACCTTGCAGCTTTTCGGTCAGCGTATCGTTCGGCTTCTCTCGGGCCGGTTTCTCTTCGGCCGGTTTCTCTTCGGCCAGCGCGGGCGGGACCGCGAACATGGAACTGCACACAATCGCCAGCACGGCGCAAAATCGGTTGGTCATGGTTTGTCTCCAAGGCTGAAAATGGTTGGATCGTCGCGATCACTGAATGTCGTCAATCGTCAGGGGGCGTGGCTCCATCGGATGACGCGAGGCATGCAATGCATGTTGCCCGCGTCGACTGCTACTGTTCCGTCTCAACTGGTTCGGTGTCAGGGTCATGCGGTTCGGTGTCCAGGCTGGCATCCACTTTCTCCGCCGTTTCGTCGAGCACCTGTTTGGACTTCTCGACGATCACGGCGGTGTCCTGCCGAACTCTGTCGGTATCGACGCGCATCGTCGGATCACCCTCGGGTGAACTGAATTGCACCCAGCCGACCCAAGCCAGAACAAGTAGCAGGATTGCTATACCAATGATCGCGCGCATCACCTTTCTCCAAAAAAACGATTGAGAGCTAAACGGACAGAACTGACGGTCTGCAGTGACGGGAATGGCTGTCGTCAAAATGTCGGGCACTTGGACCCTGCAACGCATTCGTCCACGGTCACCATGACATCGCCAGTGGTTGCCCCAGCGGTCAGACGGCCGGACCGCGACGGCCCATGATCAGTCCGATGATGAACAACACCAGGAACACGACGAACAATATTTTTGCGATGGTGGCAGCGGTTCCGGCGAGGCCGCCGAATCCGAGGACGGCGGCGATCAATGCAATCACCAAAAAGGTCAGTGCCCAACTCAACATGTCAATCTCCAGGGTTTAAACAGGTTGTTTCAAAGCGGTGGACTTCACCACTCGCCGAGTGCCAACCGAGCGACGCGATTGCCGTGCCAAATCAAATGTTTGCGTGAATCCAACGCGAAAAGCCCGTAAATCACCGGGTTGGATCGGTTGGCCTGGATGCCGGGAACCCACCGTGGTCGAGAACCGAGCAAGGGCCGATCTTCAATGCACTTGAACGGATGTGAGCGGGTATGATGAAGAGATGAAGAGCGGTGTGAGGCGGAGTGGAGCCGTCGCGGGTGACTCGTTGTCGCAAACAACCTGTCACGGCATGGCGCACGATTTGCGACAATGCGCATCGTTTTGCCACCGTCGAGCAAGAAGGAAATTCAATGAACCAAGTCTCGAACCTGCAACGCGTGTTGGTCGGGGTGGGCGGCTCCGCCAACGGTCACGTGGCCGTGGATTTTTCGATTCAATTCGCCAGCCGCTACGGATGCCGATTGGTGGGCATCGACATTGTCGACGAAGACGACACGGAACTTGCGATCTATGGCGTCGCCGATGAGACGGCCGAGGCGGAGCGTCGACGGGAGATCCGGCAGCTACGCGAACGGGCCCGGCAAAACCTGGACGCTTTCCAACAGCGATGTCGCACTGCCGGGATCAGCGTCGAGTGTTGTGGAAAAAGCGGGGATGTGACAGAGCAGATCGTGACGGAGGCCCAACGATCGGACCTGATCATCCTGAGCCGCGATACGCCCTTGGAAT
>NZ_JBFHKV010001276.1:0-2183 GCF_041595215.1 Stieleria sp.
AACGGCTGATGATCGTTTGACATCAGCCGGTTCGCGCCAGCGTCCGGGCCTTTTCCGTTGAGGTTTCACGCCAGCGGCTTGCCACATCAAAGCTTGGGGTCGCGCCCGCGCACCCCAAGATCCGGTCACCATCAGGCCGCCAACCCCAACGGGGTTGAACAGAACAACACGGTTCGCCCGATTCACGCCGCTGATGCCGCCGTCCGATCGCGCTGCGTCGTTTGTTGAACCCCGTTGGGGTTCCTCTCCCTCTGGGCCACCACCCGGGGTGCGCTTCGCGACCCCGGGCTGTGTTGTGGCACCGCTCTGCGGTGTCGCTGCAAGCCTATCCCACTCCCTAAAGCACTTCCTTGAGTGCCTCGATCATCACCGGCAGGACTCGGGCTTGGACGTCGCTGAGTGTGCCTTCTTGGAACGCACCGGCGGCCGCTTTGTGCCCGCCGCCGCCGAACTGTTCGGCGATTTCGTTGACGGCAAGATCGCAGCGGCTGCGGAACGAAATTTTGAAACCGCCGCGTCGTTGGCCGACGAAGATCACCGCCGCCTTGGTGTTGGCAACCGCCAGGGTCAGATTGATCGAATCTTCGGTATCACTTGGCAACGCCCCGACCGCTTCAAAGTCTCTGGTTTCGACGTAGGTGTGCATCAGCGCGCCGTCGAGTTCGCTTTGGGTGCGCGAGAGGATCAGGCCGCGTAATTTCAGTCGCGCCAGCGTGTCGCGTTCGTACAGGTCGCTGTAGACTTCGGCCGGGACCACACCGGCGTCCACCAGCCGCGCGATGACGCGGTAGGTTTCCGCGGTCACGCTACCGAAACGGAACCAGCCGGTGTCGGTGGCGATCGCGGCAAACAGTGGCTGGGCCATTTGACGGGTGATCGGGACGCCCAACGCATCGGCCGCTTGCACGACCAGGGTTCCGCACGCCTCGGCCTGGTAATCCTTGTACATCGTCGCGCCCAGGTCGTCTTCACCGACGTGGTGATCGAGCACCATCTTGTCGCACGACGCGGCTCGCACGACGTCGGCCATGTCGCCCAGTTGAACCCACGCGCTGGTGTCCAGGATCATGATGCAATCGGCCGAGATGTCTTCGGGCTCGACGTCGTCATCGAGGATTTCGATGTTGCCGGCGGGGTCGAGGAATTGCAGCGACGGTGGGACGCGGTGGGCGTTGATGATGCGGACGTCTTTGCCGATCTGGCGAAGGACATGCGCCATGCCCAGTTCGCTGCCCAGGGCGTCGCAGTCCGGCCGCACGTGGCTGACCAGGACAAAGGATTGGTAGTGGCTGATTTGGTCGACAAATCGTTTCCAGTTGACGCTCATCGGGGATCGGTCGCGTTAGGGGAGTGCCAGCAGTTGCTGGGCGGATTGAATGTCTTTTCGCAGTTGGTCGGCGATCGCTTTGACGGAATCAAAACGAACAACGCCTCGGACACGATCGATCAACTCGACGGAGACGGTTTGCCCGTAGAGGTCGCCGCTGAAACCGATCAAGTGGACTTCCACCTTCGTCGGATCACCCGATTGAAACGTCGGGCTTTCGCCGATGTGGATTGCGGCCGGGTGGCGGGTGGTTCCGACCGAGGCGAACCCGGCATAGACGCCGCCGGCGGGGATGACCACGTCGATCTGTTCCAGGTTGGCGGTCGGGAAACCGAGGGTGCGGCCCCGCCGATCGCCCTGGGCGACGACGCCGCAGAGCAGATGTGGCGTGTCCATCATCGCAGCCGCCTCGCGGACGTTCCCTTCGGCCAACAGGTCGCGGATCCGTGTGCTGCTGATCATCGCGCCGTCGGCCGATTCCATCTCGGCGACGCGGAATTCGATGCCTTGATCGTGACACAATGTTCGCAGCACCTCGACGTCGCCGCGGCGGTCTTTTCCGAAACAAAAGTTTTCGCCTTCGACCACGCCGCGGCACTTCAAATTGTCCCGGACCAGGGCGCCAACGAACCGTTCGGGCGAGAGGTTCAGCAGGTCCGGTGAGGTCTGGCAAACGACCAGATAGTCGATGCCGAGCCTCGTCATCCGACGCGCCCGTTCTTCGACCGAAGTCAACCGCTTGGGAGCCAATTCGGGACGCAGGATCGCGATCGGATGGGGATCAAACAGGCAGGCGATCGCGGGGCCGCCGAGTCGATCGGCCAGTTGCCGGGTCTGCCCCAGTAAGCTGGCGTGG
>NZ_JBFHKV010001277.1:0-2181 GCF_041595215.1 Stieleria sp.
CGCGAACCCACGGTTGACCGGGTGCAAGAGATCCGTGGGTTCGCGCGGCCATCGGTGGGCTCAGTGGTCATTTGATTGTTCCGCAAGTTGCAGCCTGACCCTTTTTCCGCTCGGCAAACGCAACCCCAAGATGGAATTTTAGAGCACGAGCGGGAACACTCGCGCAGCGTTTCAGCTCGGTGATGCGGAACAGCGTCAACGATTAGCCCCGGCCACGAAACGCAGCCACGAAACGCAGCCGGCAATCGCTCAGGCTTGCTCAGTTGCGAGACTGTTTTTCTTGGGCTCGAGCAGCTTTGAGAGCCGCCGCTTCACGGGAGAGTTTGAACTCTGGCCCGCTCGGGAAATACTGCACGTCGTCCTGCAAGTAGTAAGGACTCGGCAATGTCTGCCCATTAATGCCCACTTGGCATCCGCTCGCGCCGATCAGGCAGGTGCCTGCAAAGAGGGCGATAGCGGTAGCTCGTGTGATGCGTCCAGATGTCGATTTTCGGCTCATGGCTTCCATGCCTTGTTTGAATCGTCACGTACCGGGGCCGTCGAATGAATTCGAATCCCGTCACAACCGGTATCGGATGAATAACCGGCAAAGATTAACCGGGCATGCAGAAATTGTCGAAATCGTGGGCGAGGACCGCTTATTCTTCGGGCGCTTTGCCTTGGCTGGCCGTGTCTTGGCTTGTCGTGCGGAGAAGTGTTTGGGGGGCATCAGGCCATTGGACGAGTGCATGCAGATGCAATTTGACATGCTGCTCGATTCTGACCGCCAGCTCGCCGAGCAGCGTCAACCGCTCTAAAACCGCCTCCGCACGCTCGAGGTCGGCTTCGATCCTCTGCCCACGTGTCCGCATCATCTGGCGATCCATCTGGTTGGCCGAACTGTAGCTTTGTTTGTACATCCCGCGTTGCATCACCAGTTTGCGGTGATTTTCGGTCCACAACGCGTTTTCGGCGGCAAAGCTCTCTCGGCTGAGCGGAACCCAGGGCAGCGAGGGATCTAATCGGCCGCCGAACTGCATCCGGCAAGAAAGCTTGCGCGCGCAATCGATGTCCAGTTTGACAGCAATTGCGACCGTCTCTCCGTCGGTCGGTGTCAAGATCGCGATCGCCGAACCGTGGTGGGGGTGTTCCGGATCGAAGGGGGTGTGCCATGCCAAGTCGATCGAATCGGGGGCGGACAGCTCGATTTCCAATCGCGACACGTCGGCCGGCAGCGGGGCGCCGAGTGGCCAACTGGGGCGCCATCGGCGCGGATCCAGCGAAAGCGGATAGGGATCGGACTCGATCGACGGTCGCAGGTAGACGGATTGTCCGTCGGAGAGCACCAGTCGCCCGTGCAGCAGTTTCTGCGACAGTCCGTCTCGGGCGGCGTTGTCTGACCAGCGGAGCACCGTGGCGGGGCCGGTTCGGATCAGCTGTGCGATCGGATTTCCGGTCTGTTGATTGATCAGGTTTCGCGTGTCGTCCGTTGCCGCGTCGGAAAGTGCGATGGCGACCGGGCTGGGAAACTCGATGCGTTCGACCGAGCCGCCCGATGGGTCAATGACGGTTTCAGTTTGGCTGTCGCCGCGGGGTGGCAATTCGACGAATCGATCTGCCGACGGCCGGGTCTGTTGAGGGACTTCGGCGGCGTCTTGATCGGAGGCATCCGACTGGAGCACCGATTCCAGCGTTTCGTTCACGTCGTTCGTGGCGTCGTTTTCAGAGAAAACGAATGAACTTGATCGGGCCGCCGAGCCGGGGCGCGAGTCCTCGGATGGTGCCAGTGGCGTCGTGATTTCCGGTGATTCAAATTTCGCTGTTTCGGGGGGCTCGATCGCGAGATCGACCGAGGGATCAAGCAGGTCCGTGGGATCACCCGAAAGGCCGCTGGCGAGCAAGTCATCCAGATCGTCCATGACATCGAATCCGCCGCGAATGTCCTTACGTTCGGTGACCGAGGGGACGGTAAACTCCAACGGCGCAGGCGCGTCGGCTGGATCACGATCTTGATCAATGGGTGGGGAAGCGACGAGCAGCGGCGCTGGTGGTGCTTCGCGTTCGGTCGTGTTCGGCGGGTCCAGGGGATCGCCCACGGAGGGCGCCGCCGTTGGTTCGAACGGTGAGGTTTGGCTGGTACGGATTTCGGCGCGTTGTGAGCGATGCTGCTGGATTCGGATCGCGGTGCCGATCAAAGCGACG
>NZ_JBFHKV010001278.1:0-2181 GCF_041595215.1 Stieleria sp.
ACGCCGAACAGCGAACAAGCTTCTCCGCGACCGACGGCGCTTCGATCCAGATCGCCTCCCTGACCGATGCCCGAGGCACTCAGTTCCTGCTTGACGGTTCGGGAAGTCTTGTGTTGACTCAGTTGCAAACGTTGATCGATTCACAATTGATCCTCCGGGACAACGATCTGACGCTGTCGCAACTTGCGTCGGCCAATCGGTCCGAGTTTGACATCGCCGGGGCGCAGCTTGCTTTGCCGCTGATCGACAGCCTGCGTGACGGAGCGATCACCGTCGGCAGCGACGGCGTCTTTGCCGCGCCACAGTTGACGAACATCGACGGAACCGATTTGCACGTTCGCGGTGGCGCAACGCTATCCCTGCCCGGCGTCACCGGCTATCGACACCTCGGCGATGCTTCAAGCATTGATCGCTCTTGGTCGGCAAGCGGTGCGGGCTCACGACTCGAACTGCCCAACTTGTCGTCGATCCTCGGCGGCTGGGGATACAACAACGATCACGTGATCCAAGCCGACGACGGCGCCGTGATTGCACTTCCCGCCGTCCAACAACTGATCGACGAGCCCCACGGCGACCTGAACTTTCGCTCGTTCGAAATCACCGCATCGGGTCTAAACAGCCGCATCGAACTCGACGCATTGATTTCGATCGTCGATCGCAATGGCAGCGGCCCCGGTCAGCATTCAAGCATCGACGCCAGCGGCGGCGGTGAGATCATCGCACCAAAGCTCGCGAATCTGCGTGGTACGCAGACCACGATCGATTCTGCCGGCGATATCGACGTCGCCAAGCTGGTGACGATCGAAGACAGTGCCATCACGATCGATTCCCGCCCCAGTGACTTTGATGCCTTGCAAACGATCACCGGCACGCGACTCGTTCTGTCAGCGACCGATGCGCGGCTCAACCAAATCACGCGGTTTGAACAAAACACGCTGGTCACCGATTCCGCCGCCACGGTCGCAATGCCCGGCGTTGGCAGCATCGATGGTTCGAGTTTTCAAGCCTACGGGGGAACGCGAATCGCATTTCCGCAAATCGAATCCTACGATCTCGCCACGACGCAAATCAATGCGATTCGGTCGTGGATCGCCGAGGGACCGGGCAGCCACATCGATCTTTCCGGTTTGCGTTGGATCCGCGGCGGGACGGAATCGGGTACCGGCCTGGATGTCGAAGCGGTGCTGGGCGGGTCGGTGAATCTGCGAAACGTGATTCAAGTCGTCGACCCGACCAACGGCAATACGAGTGGTCGTCGCATGACGTTCACCGCCGATGGTTCGGGATCGCTCATTCAACTCGACACGCTGGCAAACGTGATCGATCGAAATGGAAACGCCCTGTCGGCATTGACGGAATCCGCAGGCGGCCAGATCACTGCGCCCGAGTTGGCAACGGTGATCAATACAACGGTGACGTCGGAGCCGATCGGTCCACCGCCTGCCGCGAGCCTACGGGCAACCGAGTCCACGGGCCCGGACGCTGGTGCGAACCGGCTGATATCAAACGAGCATCAGCCGTTCGGCGCGAGCCTACGGGCAACCGCGTCTACCGACGACGCCCCGCCACCCCCGGAATCCATTCCCTCCTTCCAAACGATCGTCTGGATCGGCGGCGACGGAAACTGGAACGACCCGACCAACTGGGACGCCGGCATCGTCCCCGGCATCTTCGATGATGTCGAACTCTCGGTCTCCGGTGCCACCGCCACGATCAGCGGCGACCACGTCGTTCGCAGCATCCACGGTCCCGGCGGATTGAACCTCATCGGCGGATCATTAACCGTCACCGCCGAGTCCACACTGACCGGACCATTCAATCTAGGCGACGGCGGCACGCTGGCCGTTGAAGGCCCTCATGCCTCGTTGATCGTGGAGGGCCCGCAATCGATCGACGGTGGCAACTTGCGGGTCGATGAAGGCGCCGAGTTGGTCTTCAAACACGTGACCCGATACGACGTCGCCGCGACGGCCAACAACACGCAGCGAAACTGGATCGTTCAAGGCCGCGGCAGTCGCTTGGTGTTCGAGTCGTTGCAGGCGATCAACGGAGGAACACACTACGGCAACCGGCTAACGATCGAAGCCCATTCCGGTGGGCACATCGACCTCGCGGCCGTGACGCAAATCGCCGCTGGCGCCGAGGGGAACACCGCACGCCGCGGAGTTTCAATTCTGGCTC
>NZ_JBFHKV010001279.1:0-2179 GCF_041595215.1 Stieleria sp.
AAAAAAATAGCACGGTCGCTTTCACGACCGTGCTATCGGTAGATTTGCATCACGTTTCATCCGGTCGGCACCTACAGTGCGCGACTAGACTTCAACGCAACCAGCAATCGGTGCTCAGTTGAGCATCTTGTTGACGACTTTCATGACACCGGCAACGTTGACCTTTTCGGCCGTGTTGAACTTGCGTGCCGCAACCACTTTGCTGTCGTTGGCCAAGACAACCGTGATCGCCGCCTTTTCGTCGATCTTGTAGTTACTCGGTCCGGTCACGTTGTCTTTGGCGATCACGACGGGAACGGAGGTGGCACCGGAAGTCTGTGCGACTTTGGCGGCGGTTTCCTTCAGCGCCGAGGCGTCTTCGCCCATCAACGTGACAAAGCCTTTCAGTTCGGCGTCTTCGTTCGCTTTGACGGCCGCATCAATTTCCTTGACCAATTCGTTGAGCTTGCCACCGGTGTCACGTGCGAACACCATCACCATCGGGCGTGAACCATACTTGCAGCGATAGCAAAGCTGCTCACCTTGTTCGACACCGTCATCCTCGGCACCGGCAACTTTGGTGACGTAGAACGCGCCGATCGAATCGCCGGCCTTCAAACCTTTCGCAGCTTTCTTCTTCGTCTGCTCCTCAGCCGAAACCACCGAGCAAACCAGCAAACCAAAGACAGCCAAAGGCAACATCAAACGAGACATACGTTGAATCTCCAACAGGAAGGGAGGCAAAAAAGGGGGGGACGTTTTCTCTTTCAGTGAGAGGGGTCCCTCGAGACCGCTCTCACGGAAATGGGCAGAGCATCTTACCATCCGCCAGCACGATCCGCATAATCGCCCCCCAAAATCAGAAAAAAAGTGGAGATTCGGGATAGGGGTCGGTCGCCGGCACTTCGACGGCACGCCACAGCGGCAGAGTCTCCCCTCTTCTCTCTCACACGCAAAGTGTCAACTCCCGCGATCTTGAATCGGTCAACCGGCCCCATCGCGGATTTACAGACCGGTACAATCGACGCCTGTTCAGTTTTGTTCTTCTCCCACGGGCCGCTTCACGGACGAATGCCAGGTGTTTTGTCACGGCCAAGGCAAATGACTCGACCGATCCAGATCCGCTCTCGCTCGTCCATCCGTTCCTCTTCTCGACGACACCATCGGGCCGTCGCCGGTCGTCCCCTGCGGCTGGAAGCATTGGAACGGCGCTGCCTGCTTGCCGCACAACTTTCCGTTGACACACCATCGGATCGTGACGGAGATTCCCCCGGGGCGGTGTGGACCGCGTTTGACGACAACGATGCGCCGCGACGCGATGCGCCGCAACACGATGCGCCGGAAAGCGATGCTGGCGAAATTCTCTGGGACGGCAACGTCGCCAAGGTCGTGCAAGGCCAATGGATTGTGCACCTGGACCGCCCCGCGGCCCCGCCAGACCCAGACGGGCAATCGATCGATCCGTCGGCCGACTCGCGATCGCACAATCCCTTTGACCTCTATGACACCCGCGGTGCGAGCGACCTGGCCCGCCGATTGCTCGCGCGGCGCAACCCGATACGGCGGATCGCACAGACCGACAACACCGATCAGTGGGTGTATGCGTTTGAAGACGTGATCATGACCAGGGCGATGCTGGACGCGTTTTCGCAAATCCCGGAAGTCCTCAGTGTCGAACCCAATTATGCCGTCGAACTTGATTTGACTCCCAACGACCCTTCGTTCCATTCACTGTGGGGATTGAACAACGGCTCCGACGTGGACATCGATGCCCCCGAAGCCTGGGAGTTGACGACCGGATCCGGCAGTCTGGTCGTCGGTGTCATCGATACCGGCGTCGATTACACGCACCCCGACCTTCGGAACAACATGTGGGTCAATCCGATCGAATGTCCGGCGGGCAATGGGACGTGCGTGGAAGACGGCATCGACAATGACAACAACGGCTATATCGATGACATCTATGGCTGGGACTTTTACAACGATGACAACGATCCGTTTGATGATCACAGCCATGGGACGCACGTCGCCGGGACGATTGCCGCGGTCGGCAATAACGCCGAAGGCGTCGTCGGGGTCAACTGGAACGCCAAAATCATGGCGCTCAAGTTTATCGGTCGCGGCGGAACGGGGCGGACGTCGGGGGCCGTCGAAGCGATTCAATACGCCAACATGATGAAACGCGACTACGGAGTCGACA
>NZ_JBFHKV010001280.1:0-2176 GCF_041595215.1 Stieleria sp.
GCGGATCACGAGATCGATTTCATCAGTCTTTCGTTTGTGCGTACCGCCGAAGACGTCTATTCGCTCAAGAGTGTTTTGTCGGCGCATGATTGTGAGGCGTTGGTGATCGCCAAGATCGAAAAACCCGAAGCGATGGAGAATCTGGAAGAGATCGTCGATGCTGCCGACGGAATCATGGTCGCGCGCGGTGACTTGGGCGTCGAAATCGATGTCGCCGAAACCCCGCTGGCGCAAAAGCGGATCATTGATGTTTGCAAGGAGAAAATCAAACCCGTCATCGTCGCGACACAGATGTTGGAATCGATGCACCACAGCGCGCGACCGACGCGTGCCGAAGCGAGCGATGTGGCCAACGCGATTCTGGATGGTGCCGACGCGTGCATGTTGAGCGGTGAAACGGCGGTGGGGGACCATCCAGTCAAAGCGGTGCAAATGATGAGTCGCATCATGCAGTTCACCGAGAAATCGCTGCGGCATGACATGTCCGATCGCGCGATCAGCAACCGCGTGCATCCGATCACCACGGCGGTTACCTACGCGGCGACCAATATCGCCGAAGCGATCGGTGCCGCGATGATCATCATCGCCACCAAGAGCGGCGGGACGGCCTGGGTCAAAAGTAAATCGCGCAGCTTGATTCCGACCCTGGGCGTCAGCGACTGTCCGGCAACCCTGCGACGGATCAACCTGTTTTGGGGCATCAAACCGCGTAAGGTGTCACAGATGGAACATCCCGCGATGATCCGCGCCGAGGTGTGTGATTGGGCCAAAGGCAAGGGCTATCTCAAGACCGGCGATCGCATCGTGTTTGTCAGCGGCAGCGGCGTGACCGAGAATGCGCACAATTCTGTTGTCGTTCATACAGTGGAATGAACGAACAGGAACTTCAGTCGTTCGTCTGTCGGATGTTGGGCGCCGATGGGGTGAACGCCACCGAGTCGATCCAATCGCTGTGGAGCGGGTATGGGCAAATCCTGCGGATGACGCTGCGCGGCGACGACGTGCCGTCATCGGTGATCGTCAAACACATCGCCCCGCCGGGCTTCGGCGTTGCCAATCCACGGGGCTGGTCCGGTGATGTTTCACACACACGTAAGTTGCGGTCTTACGAAGTCGAAACGAATTGGTATCGCGATTGGAGTCGCGCGTGCGATTCACGCTGTCGCGTCCCGGCATGCTACGCGATCGAGTCGTTCGCCGGCGGCCGAGTTTTGGTGTTGGAAGATCTGGACGCGGCCGGTTTCCCGAGTCGTTGCGGGCGGCTGACCGATGCGCAGCTGCATGCCTGTCTCGGTTGGCTGGCGAATTTTCACGCGACGTTCCTGGGACGAGTCCCGAGCGGGTTGTGGGAAACCGGAACGTACTGGCATTTGAAAACCCGGCCGGACGAATGGTCTGCGATGCAAGCCGGTCCGCTCAAGAACGCGGCCGCCAAGATCGATGCCCGTTTGTCAGCGAGTCGTTTCCAGACCCTGGTGCACGGGGACGCCAAAGTCGCCAACTTTTGTTTCGGCGATCTTCACGACAGCGTCGCCGCGGTGGACTTTCAATACGTCGGCGGCGGTTGCGGGATGAAGGACGTGGCGTACCTGATGGGCAGCTGTTTGAGCGACGAGCAATGTGACCGTCGCGAGGCGGAATGTTTGGACGTCTATTTCGACGTGTTGCATTCACGGCTCGATGCATCGACCGCCGACGACCTGGAGCGGGAATGGCGGTCGCTGTTCCCTTGGGCTTGGGCCGACTTTC
Source organism: Stieleria sp. (assembly GCF_041595215.1). Taxonomy (NCBI): domain Bacteria; kingdom Pseudomonadati; phylum Planctomycetota; class Planctomycetia; order Pirellulales; family Pirellulaceae; genus Stieleria; species Stieleria sp. The sequence continues at coordinate 1,750 of NZ_JBFHKV010001280.1, forward strand.
ATCGGTTTTTGTGCGGCTGGTGCGCGACGCATCCCAAGCTGACCGGTTACAGCCGACGTATGGTCGATCGCGTCTTGGGTTAATAGCGATCGGTTTCGTCGATCAACTCGCCATCGGCACGGTTGCCGAGGTAGCGGTAGACCTGTTCGTCGATGCCGTGGGTCAGGAAGGTGACTGAACCATCGGCCATGGCGAAGTTTCCTCCGCCGGCGTGATAGCTGTCATAGCCGCCGACTTCCAGGGCACCCAGTTCTTGATTCATCAGGTCGTTGTAGCTCCTTTCGACGAATTCCCCGGTGTTGCGCAAGGTCGCGCGGGTTCCGGTGATCCAGCCCAAGGCGTCTTGGTCGCCGAGGTGTTCGCCGACCATGATCGTGTTGCTTGACCCGTCGGTGATCTGGGCGAAGCGGAGAGCGCTGTTGAGGAA
>NZ_JBFHKV010001281.1:0-2174 GCF_041595215.1 Stieleria sp.
CCCACTCGGGAGGTTGATTGTTGGGGTTACGGAGCCGAACGCCGGTGCGGCCGATTTGCACCGCGTGTTCGGCCCCCACTTCGTCGGCAATCTTGACCGCTTCCTGACTGCACACCCCGATCGCCCCCGCCGGGCCGGCATCCGCCATCGCTTCCATCAAACGTCCCGACAGACGCGTGAACAAGGCGTCCTTGGCGGCAAGCATCGCCGCTTTGCTTTCCTCGCTCGGCATCGCCCCCTCAACGATCGACAGGGACGGCTCGCCAGTTGGTGTCTGATCCGTCACCGGTGTCGTTTTCGTTCCCGTGCATCCGGTGGCCGTGAACAGCAACAGCAATAGCGCTGATGTTGGATGGTGCGTCCGTTTCATGCTTGCGATCCCCCGCGAGTTGGATGGAGTGGAGACACCGGGACCGCCGGATCTCAAAAGACCCTGTTCTATCGCAAGTTCGCGAGATGTCAATCCTTTTAACTGAATGCAAATTGCCGCAGCGGAACGTCGCGAACGACGATTCAAGAATGCCTATAATGCCGATGTTCGGATTCACGCGTTCCATCGCGCCCTACCCACACGGAGCAACGGTTGTGAGCAACAAGACATCCAGTGATCATCAGACTTCCGAGCTTGAAAAGGTTGCAGTGGCGCGGCGGCGATTGCTGCAAGCCGGTGCGGCGTCGATTGCCTACGGTGCGCTCGGTGCCAATGCGTTTGCGGCAGCCGATCGTCCGGTCAAACGCGTCGGGCTGATCGGCGCGGGCTGGTACGGCAAGAGTGACCTGTGGCGGTTGATTCAGGTGGCACCCGTGGAAGTCGTTTGCATCTGTGACGTCGACCAACGGATGCTTGATGAGGCGGTTCAGATCGCCAGCGAGCGTCAGTCGTCCGGCAAGAAACCGAAGACGTACGTCGACTACCGCCAGATGTTGAAAGAAAATCGGCTGGACATCGTCGTCATCGGCACGCCAGATCATTGGCACGCGTTGCAAGCTATCGCGGCGATGGAATCCGGTGCGGATGTTTACGTCCAAAAACCGATCAGTGTCGACGTATTGGAAGGCGAAGCGATGGTCGATGCGGCACGGCGGCTGAACCGTGTCGTCCAAGTCGGTACCCAACGCAAGAGCACCCCGCACCTGATCGATGTGAAGAAACAGGTCGTCGAAGCGGGGCTGTTGGGCAAGATCGGTCATGTCGAAATGTGCTGTTACTACCACATGCGGGCCAACGGCAATCCCGACGTGATGCCGGTGCCGGATCATCTGGATTACGAAATGTGGACCGGTCCGGCGCCGCTGAGACCCTATGACGGGTTGCCCCACAAGCGATGGTGGCGAACCTTTACCGAATACGGCAATGGCATCACGGGCGACATGTGCGTCCATATGCTTGATACCGCCCGCTGGATGCTGGGGCTCGGATGGCCGAATCGCATCGCATCGACCGGCGGCATCCTGGTTCAAACCGACGGCAAGTCGAACATTGCCGACACGCAGAGCGCGACGTTTGAGTTCGATGATTTCAACGCGCAATGGACTCACCGGACCTGGGGCTCGCCGACCGATCCCGATTACCCGTGGGCATTGTTCATCTACGGGGACAAGGGCACGTTGAAGGCCAGCACGATGCGGGCCGACTTCATCCCGCAAGACAAACGTTCCAAGCCGCTCCATTTCGATTGTTTCTTCGAACGCGAAAAGTACCCCGAAGACTTGACGGAGAAGGACATCGAACTGAACGCTGCGCCGGCAACGCGATTACACATGCTCGATTTTCTCGAGGCGATCGAGAACCGAAGCCGCCCAGTGGCCGACATCGAAGAAGGCCACATTTCGACGGCGAGCTGTATATTGGCGAATCTGTCCATGCGGTTGGGGGGGCGCCCGCTGGAATATGATCCGAAGCAACGCGTGGTCATCGGCGATGAAGAAGCGACACAGATGCTGAGGCGAGAGTATCGCGCCCCGTGGCAGCATCCGTTTAATGGTTGAAGATCGGCTGACGGCCAATACCGCGAACTGCATCCGCTATCTGTTAGCGGCACGGCGCGAGCCCTCCGGTTCTTTGTTAGCGGCAGGGCGCGAGCCCTCCGGTTCTTTGTTAGCGGCAGGGCGCGAGCCCTCCGGTTCCTTGTTAGCGACAGGGCGCGAGCCCTCCGGTTGATTGTTAGCGACAG
>NZ_JBFHKV010001282.1:0-2173 GCF_041595215.1 Stieleria sp.
GCCAGCGGAGCGGATGCGGGGACCGACCCGGCAACCTTTGTGACGCAGCCGGGTTTCGAAGTCGATCTGGTTCGCTCGGCCGGACCGGACGAAGGTTCATGGGTCAGCATGGCACTGGATCCCCAAGGCCGAATCACCATCGCACGTGAAGACAAAGGGCTGCTGCGGATGACTCTGGCGCGTGACGGAAAACAGATCACTGCGGTCGAGACGATCAACGACGAGCTGCGAGAATGCCGAGGCTTGCTGTACGCCTACGACGCGCTGTACGCCAACGCCAACAACTCCAAAGGCATGTATCGTCTTCGCGATACCAATGCCGACGACCAGTTCGATCAAGTCGAATTGCTGCGAGAATTCCCCGGCCAAGTCGGTCACGGAAGAAACGACTTGGCGCTCGGTCCAGACGGAATGATCTACTCCATTCATGGCGATTCGGTCGAACTGGCAACCGAGAACATTGAAGATCACACCTCGCCCCTGCGGGCGGCTCGCAAGGGGCAACGATCCGAGGAAGGCCATTTGATCCGAACCGACCGCGACGGATCACACTGGGAATTGGTCGCGTCGGGCTTGCGAAATCCATTCGGAATCGATTTCAACGACGACGGTGAAGTGTTCACCTACGACGCGGACAACGAATACGACATGGGATCGCCCTGGTATCGCCCGACTCGAATGGTTCAATTGGTCTCCGGCGGCGACTATGGATGGCGACGGACCACGAACGGGCAATGGCCGCCCTATTTCCCGGACCATAGCGACAACGCCCTACCGACCGTCGACGTCGGAAAAGGGTCACCGACGGCGGTCAAATCCGGGGCGCGGAGTTCATTCCCGCCGCATTACCGACGAGCCCTCTTTGCACTCGACTGGGCCTACGGACGTATTTTGGCTTGTCACCTTTCCCCGCGTGGAGCCGGATACGCGTGTCGCGTTGAAACCTTCCTCGCCGGCCGGCCGTTGAACGTCACCGACTTGGATTTCAGTCCCGACGGCGACCTGTTGGTCATCACCGGCGGACGCAAAACACAATCCGCTCTCTACCGCATCCGCTACGTCGGCCCCTCACAAGACGCCGCCCCCCTGACCGAGCAACAAACCCAACGACAAGCGTTTTCAAATCGTTCCCGGACGCTGCGACGACAACTGGCGACGCTCCATCACCCGAACTCCGAAAGCCTAGCGACCGCCTGGGAACAGTTGGGCCATCCCGATCCGCTGATTCGCAACGCCGCACGCATCGCGATCGAACACCAGGACCTTGCCCGCTGGCGCCAAGCGGCACTGTCTGAACCGGATCCGGAAACTCAAGTGACCTCGCTGCTGGCACTCGCCCGTGCGGGCAACATCGATGACCACGACGCAGTGCTTCATGCCTTGGACGCGATCGCACTCGACACGCTGTCGTCGTTTGGGAAACTTTCCATGCTGCACGCCTACCGCTTGATCCTGGCTGATGTGTCAACGGTCGATTCGACGGCAAGCAACAGATCCAAGCAACGTCTGATGCGTTGGCTGGAAACGGAGCCCCATGCCACGGTCGCGCCGCTGGGAAACGGGGGCTCGGTCCGCGAAGCACTCTGCCGACTGGCTGCCGATCACCACCTCGCCGGTGTCGTCCCGCCGTTGATGGACTTGTTGCGTGCCGGGCAAAGCCAGCGTGATCGGATGAATGCATTGTTCATGCTGTGTCACCAACCCGACGGTTGGTCGATCGATGATCGCATCCTGTTTTTCGAAGCGCTCGGCGAATTGGAGCGGACGGCGTTTTCCGGTGCCGGCATGCCCGGCCGGCTGAAACAGATCCGAGATCATGCGGTCGCACAACTGACCAAAGACGAACGTGTCAAACTTGCGTCACTGATCCAACCGTCGACGCTTTCGCAAGCGACACCGAAACAGGTGTCCCGGCCGCATGTCAGAAAATGGGCATTGGACGAACTGGTCACCGCCCTCGATCAGCTTTCACAACCGGGCGATGCAGAACGCGGCGAAGCCTTGTTCCGCGACGTTCTGTGTGCGTCGTGCCATCGCGTCGCCGGCCGAGGTGGTGTTCTGGGGCCAGACCTCTCTTCGCTAGCAGCCCGTTTCAGTCAGCGCGATATCCTGGCGTCAATCGTTTCGCCGTCGGACGTCATCGCCGAAAAGTATCGCAGCGTGCAGGTGGTGA
>NZ_JBFHKV010001283.1:0-2172 GCF_041595215.1 Stieleria sp.
ACCAACAGGGTTACCGTGCCACAAATTTGTTCAGGTGCCAGCAGCCGATCCATCGAGCGGTTGGGGATCGATCGCAACTTGGCGCGACGCGTCTGTTTCGGATCAGCGGAATAGTACGCCAGAAAAACCATCGGTCGCCAGTTGGTGATCCGACTGGGCGGATCGAGTGGACCGGCTGGGACCTGCGGCAAGCTGAGGCTGTCAAAACTTGGCGTCTGTTGATTGACGCCCTGCAAACCCGCTTCACGATAGCGATGAATCCAGAACCGCTGCGCCCGGGCAAGCTCTCTCGCCGACGTCGCTTGGACACAACGAATCGAGTCGTGAAGGTGGACGGTGTGGGCGCCCATCGCTGGACGCCGAATCGTGCCGGAAATAATCGCTCTGGTTTCTGATGCCCGACTCATTCCGCTCTCTTCGTTTTCAGCATGCAATGCAACCGACCTTGACGGTTAGTCGTGGTTTAGATGTTTAGGGGGGATGCGTCAAGGCGGGTCGTAAGCCGAATTTGGATAAAGACTTACGACTGGAAAAGTTGGTTGACAGGTGAGCATGTGCGGTGGTGGAACCGTCCTCCCTGACAACCTGGCGGGATCGTTGCGATGGCGCAATCGGAATGATGATGGGGCCGCTAGCTTTTGACCTACACAGCTTTTGACCCTGGTGTTTCGCTGGCGTTTTGGGGGCAAGCTAAAGCTTGCGGGGGTCGCAAGCTGGAAGCGTACGCCACTGGTGGGGATCGCTTGCGGGGGGCGGGGGTGTTTTGGTAGATCCGCCTCTTGTCGGGTTCTTTTTCAATCTGCTGGATGAGGCACCTCAACATGCTCGGGCAAAATCTGTCTGCCGGTGAACAGGATCAGCTGGCCGAACTACTAAAACTGGATCGGTTTCAACTCAAGATGACCTATTGGGATTTGCCGACCCCGGCGGTGGCGGATGTTTCGGGAGAATACGACGCCCAGTTGCTCGACCAGGGGGACCGTTTCGGTGCCTTCCTGACGCGCGTCGCGTTTGGTTCCAAAGGCCCCTGGGTCGGTAAGGCCTTCCGCCCGCTCTCGCATGCCGATGGCGAGGGCTACAACGCATTCGGGACCGTGGAAGATCGAAAGGCTCTGTTGCCCATGGACACGTACATCGACCATTCGAACATCGTGCCCGGCAATTCGTACATTCTGGACTACCGCAGCAAGAACCGCGGCCCCATCCGTTGGCTCCGAGGGGAGCTGCGCCAAGTCAGTGCCAATGTGCTGCTAGGAATCGGAACCTTCGGCCCGCGGGCAAGACGATTGCATAAGCTTCGTCGCGTGATTCCGTTCGTGCTGGTCCGCAGCGATCGCGAGTACTTGGGTGGCGAGCGGGTGCGGATTCCGGAGGAACGCGAGCGGCTCGCGGGGTAACCAGCGGGACGCGTGAGCGACCGGCGCGAGGTGGAATCATCGGGCAACACGCGCCACTGGCTGACGCCATGTGCTGGGTGTGGCGTGCTGGGGTGTGGCGTTTGGCCGGGTTTCGTTCGATCCCGGATTGGCTGACAATGGCGTGGTCACTTTCCCCAAACAGGACCAATTCCAGCCATGACTCAGACCCGTCACTCCGCAGGGCCGAAAAGCGTCGCCGCGTTCGAACAAGCTTGCAAACTCATGCCCGGTGGTGTGAACAGCCCCGCGCGTGCGTTCGGCGCCGTCGGTGGCACTCCGCTGTTCATCGATCACGCGGACGGGCCGTACTTGTTCGACATCGACGGGAATCGCTACATCGATTACATCGGGTCGTGGGGCCCGATGATCTTGGGACACCGTTCGCCTCCGGTCATCGAGGCGATCGAAAAAGCGATCGCCAAGGGCACCAGTTACGGCGCACCGACGGAAGCCGAGTCGCGTCTGGCCCAACAAATCATCGACGCGGTGCCGAGCATCGACAAAGTCCGCTTGGTCAACAGCGGAACCGAAGCGACGATGAGCGCGAGTCGGGTCGCGCGCGGTGCCACGGGCCGGCACAAGGTCATCAAGTTTTCCGGCAACTACCACGGTCACGTCGATAGTCTGCTGGTCGCCGCGGGCAGTGCCGCAGCAACGCTGGGCGTGCCCGATTCACCGGGCGTCACGCCTGGAGTCGGCCAAGATACTTTGGTCCTGGAGTACAACGATTGCAGTGCGGTCAAGAACGCGTTCG
>NZ_JBFHKV010001284.1:0-2171 GCF_041595215.1 Stieleria sp.
ACGGCCCGGCCAAAAACACGCACTCCCCCGGATCGACGTGAAAATCGATGCCGTCCAGGACCGGGCGTGACTGGCCACCGATCACGTATGACTTCGCGATCGCCTTGGCTTCCAACGCATGAGTTGTCAATGCTGGCTTCGTCGGCTCGGGCGCAACTCCATGGCCAGGCCGAACACCGACGGGGACATCGGTTGGCGTGTTGGCGGTCGTGCCGGTGTTGGTGAGGGTCATGACTGCAATGCCGTATGGGGGTCGATACGTCGGACGCGCAGATAAGGCAGACCGGCCGCGAGCAAGCAAATCGCGAACATCAAGACGCCACATCCGACAGACAACATCAATGGAATTTCGATCGTTGCCCGCGGTGTGCTGAGCAGCGTTTTCAGGGTGACGGTAATCACCGCCCCGATCGCGATCCCGATCGATGCAACCAGGGCAGACTGAAACGCCAGGATGGACAGCAGTTCACGCTCGCTGAGCCCGATCGCCCGCAGCGTCGCGTACGCGTTGATTCGGTCGAGCACCATGGCATACAAAGTCTGCCCGACCGATCCGGCAATCAACTTGCCGCGGTCGTGGAAAAGAGTGCGATAGGCAAGGTTCCAACGCATCGCACAGGAATGGAGGGAGGAGCTGCGGTCTTAAGGGTTTCCCCGATAGTATCGACCGCCTAATCGTTAAACTTGAATCTTCCTGCGTTTAACGGAAATCTCGGCTCGCATCCAGAACAATTCGTGCGTCAATCCGCACCCGCGGCATTTTAGCCGGCACGCGTGTTCGATCCCCCCCGCGGACATCATTCTGCCGATGCGTCTTCAATTTCATGGCTGCCACTGCCCGGCTTCAGCTTCTCCACAAAAAACGCCCGCATCCGTCGGCGCCCGTAGCTGCCCCCGTCGCTGTGCCCCATTCCAGGGATCATCAAGAACTCGAAATCCTTTTCCGCTTTGACCAACGCATCGACCAAACGATAGGTGGATTCCGGCGGCACGTTGCTGTCCAGCTCGCCCACAACCAGGAACAAATCCCCGCGCAACCGCTCGGCGTGTTCCAAGTTGCTGTTGCCGGCATAGTGCTCACCCACCGGATAGCCCATCCATTGCTCGTTCCATGACGCCTTGTCCATGCGGTTGTCATGGCAGCCACAGGAGGCATAGGCGGCTTTGTAGAAGTCGCCGTGAAACAACAGCGCACCACAGGCGTTCTGGCCGCCGGCGGAGGTGCCAAAGATCCCGACGCGTGACAAGTCGATCGCCGGAAATTCTTTTCCAGCGGCCTTCATCCAAGCGATCCGATCGGGGAACCCGGCGTCCTTCAGATTGTGCCAGCACCTGTCGTGAAACTGCTTCGATCGGTTTGCCGTCCCCATGCCATCGATCTGCACCACCACGAATCCCAAATCCGTCAGCTCCTGGTAACGCGGCGAATGCGAATACCGTTTGGGGACATGAGAATCATGGGGCCCGGCGTAGATCGCTTCGATCACCGGGTAACGGCCTGTCAAACTCGGGTCGAAGTCCGCCGGAAAATACAGATTCCCCCAAATTTCGGTCTCGCCGTCACGGCCTGCGGCATGGAAAACTTTCGGCACCGACCAGTTTGACGGGTCTTTGCCGACCCGCTCGGCCCGCACCAGTTCCGTGACCAGGCTTCCATCCTCGGCGCGTCGCAATTCATGAACCGGCGGCGAGTCGACGCGGCTGTGTGTTGCCACCACGAACCGCCCATCGGGCGAGAATTGAACGGAGTGGTCGCCGTCGGACTGGGTGATCGCCACCAACCCTTCGCCATCGAATCCGACGCGGACAAGATGCTGGTGGTACGGATCCTGGTCGTCGTAATATTCCCCGACCATCAAATCCAACGTCCGGGCATCCTCATCAATCCGTACGATCTCACGCACCAACCAATCCCCCGACGTGATCGCACGCATGCCACCACTGACGTCGCCGTCACTCGGGGAAGGTCGATCGCGTCGAGGGGAGGGCTCACCTTGGCTTGCGTCCTCACGCTCGGTATCCTCGCGGACAGTATCCTCGCGGTCAGTATCCTCCCCAATCCCATCCCACAAATCTACCAAATACAGGTGCCGATAGCCGCTCCGTTCGCTGGCATAGATCACCTCATCGGTGTTTTCCAAGTACGTGAACAATGGAACCTGTGGTCCATG
>NZ_JBFHKV010001285.1:0-2171 GCF_041595215.1 Stieleria sp.
CCGCCAGCCGATGGACTCAATCGTGCTCGCCAGCAAATCGGGAACCCAAGCAAACGCGATCGCCGAACCGATGCTGAGCACCGCCGAGACACGTCCGATGCGGTTGCGAAACCACATCGCCGTCGTGTTGCCGCTCAACAGGGTCAGCGAACCTTGACCGAGAAAACGCAGCAAGAAGAACGCAGCCAGCAAACCATAAAACCCTTTGACGCTGGACGCGAACAGGCAAGCCAACGCCAGGGCGACGATGACGATCGATGCGACGCGTTTGAGCCCGTGACGATCGGCCGCGGGACCGACGAAGGTCAACGGGAGGGCCGCAAACAGTGTTCCCAACATGTACGCCAAACCGAGCCGGCTTTGCGTCAGGTCCAAACTTTCCAGCAGGGACGGCGTGAAAGCACTGACCGCGAACGTCTGACCGGGGCTGGTTCCCAGTTGCATCAGCATCGCAATCGGCAGCATCAAATAGCCATAAAAAAATGGCAGCCGTCGCGCGAGTCGGTCGGAAAGAGAATTCATAACAAGGCTTCAGGAAAATTCCCGGCGGACCGGAGGCCGGATCGAGAGAGTAACGAGCGACTCACCGGGATCATATCCGCCACGCCCGTCGACGCCAGACGACGAATGCATGTTCATCATCAAGTAGCAGGTTTCGTCTCGTCGACTCCATCAAAAGAATCGGTGGCGAAGCACTCGTTCACGCCGTCCGCCGGATCACCTGTTCGGCTGCGATCGTGGCCAAGGCCTTGAGCGTCAGCTGGGGGTTGATTTCACAACCGGCCGGAAAGAGAGACGCATCGGCGACGGCCAGGTTCGAGACTTGCCGGCCACAATCCGTTTTGACAAGGAAGGATTGCGGATCGACCACGTCTCCGATCGAAGCGCCACCCTGTCCGTGTGTGGTCAACAAATTGATGAACGCCGGACCGCGCCGTCGGATCTCGCCGATCGCCCAATCCAAATCGTTCATATCACGGATCCGCAGCGGGCGTCCGCCCCGCAGCATCATTGCTTTGGTGGGCAGATGCAGCGTGACTCCGTCATCGGGCGTCGCTGCGGCAAAATAGATTCTGGCGATGCGCCGGATACCGAGCAACAGAATCTCAAATTCATCACAGTCCAGAGCGAGGTGAATGTTGCCGCACGCATCGATCGAATTGCACGGTCTGACTTGGGTCGGCACGACGATACCGGCCATCGAAAGATGATTGAACCGGCGCATCGTGCAAGCGAATTCCTGGAACCATCCGGTCAGCGCCAGCGCAACGGTGCCGGGAAAATGGAACCAGTTCTCCAGCGTCGGTTCTTCCACGATCCGGCCGTCTCGCTCGACCATTCGCCGGTCGACGAGGAAACACTGGGTGACGCCGGGTTCGGGGCGATCGGAGTCGGACGGCCAAATCGGTTTGTCAAACATCGCATACACCGCCGTGCCGACGTTTGCGGTGAATCGTTTGCCAAGGTTTCGATTCCGATAGCCGGCGGATTTCAGGCCCTGGGCAATCAACTTGGTCGTCGGCCCGGTGCCCGCGGCAACGACGTATTGATCTGCGGTGACGGTCGCACGGGTGCGGCACCCGTCGTCTTCCACGCGTGTGACATCGACCCCCGTGACGATGGGTTGCCCGCTGTCATCGGCCTGGACACGAATCCGCGTGGCTTCGGTCCGATAAGAAACTCGCGCGGGCTCGGGATTGTGCATCGCTTGGACCAGAAAACTATTCGCGCCGCCGGGAGAGTACGGATGCAGACCGCCGATGTGGTCGCCAAAGCTGTCGACGGAATTGTCGCTTCCACATCCCAAGCATTGCCGGCGCATGGCGACCGGCAGCGGTTGCACCTCTTCGCCGACCGCACGGCAGCCTTCGGCGAAGCGCATGCTGCGGTCGCTGACTTGCGATTCGGTGACTGCCGTGTTGACCCCGAGTTCGTGGTTGATGCCTTCCATCAGTTGCGCAAGCTGATCGTAGTCGACGCCAGTGGGTTGTCGTCCGGCCCATTGGGTTTCGTAGATCTCACGCGAAATCGGCAAGTGGATGGCGTTGTTCACATACGGACCGCCACCGAACACCTTGGCCTGACAGATGTTGATGGTCTGTCGCGGCGGAATTTTCTTTCGCAGGTGGGGCACGATCAATTCCAACTTGGAATCGACCTTGCCAAGCCCG
>NZ_JBFHKV010001286.1:0-2166 GCF_041595215.1 Stieleria sp.
CTGGGGCATCGAAACACGTCGACCGTCGCGCCCGACAACTGATTCCAGGCCGCAACCCCACCGCCGTCGTCTGCCGAAATCACCGGAAATTTATTCGTCGACCAACGTTCGTACAGCGGCTGGTTGTCCAGATACGGCAATAACTCGACGCCGTAACCACCGATCTTCAGGTGCGGGGCGATCACGGGACCACCGGGAACTGCGGGGTCGCTGCCGCCGGCGTAGCTGCCGTAAAAATTCGTGTAGTGCGGCAACCGTCCCTTGCTGGAGTGGAACGTCGTGGTGGCCAATCCGAGTTGCTTGAGGTTGTTCAAACACTGGACGTTTCGCATCCGCTCGCGCACGGCACCGATCGCGGGCAGCAGCAAGCCGACCAAGATTCCGATGATGGCGATCACCACCAGCAACTCCACCAGGGTGAAACCCTTAGATTGACGTTTCATTTGCTCGCGTTCCGAACGAAGAGAGAAGAAGAGACCAGTGATCCGAATCAGTCGGATCTTCACGGCATGCGAACTGGCCGGCGTTGGTTTGTAATCGGTTCCCGCACGATTGGATCAGACCCCATTATCGCGGTATTTCCGAGGGAGTGCAAATGCATCGCCCTTGAATTGCTAGAAAAATCGCGGCCGGCAGCGGGATGTTTGGTCAAAACGATGGCAAACGTCATCCTGACCGTCGCCCAGGCAGCCCGATCGGCATCCTCGACGGAGGGGCAGAAGGAGATGGCGGAACGGGGCGAGCGGGCTATCGAGTTAATCGCGACCGAAACAATGGTGAGCCGATGGCGCTAGCCACGGGCCTCCAAGGGCAACATCTTCACCACTAAGCCCGCGGCTAGCGCCGTCGGCTCACTAAATCGACAGGCCGCGAGCCGTCCGGTTTCAGTGTGAAAGACCGGAGGGCTCGCGCCCTGCCGCTAACAAGAACACGTCTCTTTCCCCGGTCCGCGGGTCTCACCGATGGGGGGAGCACCGCTAGGAACCCAAACGGGAACCTGCAAAACTCGGGGATGCTGATTATGGTGTTGCGTCCCTCGTCCCGTTCTTTTCTTCTTTCGCCGTTTCGATGTTCGGCGTCGATGATCCCGCGTTTCAGTGATTTATCTCGACTTCAATCGCACCACGCCCCTGGCACCCTCGGTTCTCGAGGCGATGCAGCCGTATTGGTCGACGCACTACATGTTGCCGGGCCAAGAACATGCGCACGCCCACGCGGTCGGCGAAGCGCTCGAGGGGGCGCGGGAAAGCATTGCGGCGATGGCCGGTTGCGAGTCGTTTGAGATCGTGTTCACCAGCGGCGGAACCGAAGCGAACAACTTGGCGATCCTGGGACTGCTCGGGGCCGCCGAACCGGGACACGTGCTGGTCAGCCAATTGGAGCACGAGTCCGTGTTGGGCCCGCTGTCGGGATTGCCGACGCGAGATCCCCGCTGGACGATCGAGACGATTCCCTGTCAACCGTCGGGAATCATCTCGCCGCTGACCGTCGAAGCGATGCTGCGGCCCGACACTCGACTGGTTTGTCTGCAAGGCGCCAATGCGATCGTCGGAACCATTCAACCGGTACGTGAAGTCGCCGACCGCTGTCACAACCGGGGCATCTGTGTCCACTGCGACGCGACCCAAATGTTCGGCAAAGTCCCCGTCGACGTCAAACACTTGCGCGCCGACACCGTTGCGATCAGCGGTCACAAGTTTTACGGCCCCAAGGGATCGGGCGCGATCTACGTCCGTCGCGGCTTGCAACTCGACCCGATCACCTTTGGGGAACCGCGCGAGATGGGATTGCGTCCGGGGGCGGAGAACATTCCCGGCTGCATCGGCCTGGGCGCCGCAGCGAGTCTGGCCGAGCGCTATTGTGTCGAAGCCAACGATCAATTGGCCGAACTCCGCGACCACTTTGTGAATCATCTGTCGGAGCAGCTGTCGACTCCGCCGCTGGTGCTGTGCAAACCATCGCCGCGGTTGCCCAACACCGTCGCATTGGAGTTGCCTGGCGACGCGCGGCGGATCCACGAATCAGCCAGAGAGTTGGCGTTGGCGACCGCCCAGGCGAATTCACCGCCGGACGAGTTCACACGGTCGCTCCGCGCGATCGGACGCAACGATTCGCAAATCGGTCGCACCCTCCGCGTCTCGCTCGGTTGGACCACCAGCAACGAAC
>NZ_JBFHKV010001287.1:0-2163 GCF_041595215.1 Stieleria sp.
GGCCGGCAACGGGGCGAGCAGGCCGCACAGTTCCCAAAGTCACCCACCCTGTCAGGGAGGGGCAAACGCAGCGAGGGGAAGGTTGCAGGCTGGCTGTCGTACGTATGCCTGGGCTGCTTTTGATCGATCCATTGTTTGAAGAGCACAGCCACAGAGAACACCCACGGATGGCAGCGCGAACCCACGGATCTCCTGGCTGCATTCTATCCGTGGGTTCGCGCTGCTATCCGTGGGCTCATTCCTATCCAGCTCTGGGGCCAGACCACGACACACAGAAATCCACTCGAAGACGAAGGTCGCCAGACCCTACGCGGCCAGCTTTTCGGTGGCTTCGACCATCATGCGACTCAGGTCGGCGTCCTGCTGCAGCAACGTCTCGGTCTTGCGGATCGCGTGCAAAACCGTCGAATGATCTCGGCCGCCGAAATACTCGCCGATCTTGTCCAGGCTGGACGAGGTGAATTGGCGGGCCAGCAACATCGCCAACGACCGGGCACGGACGACGGATTGCTTTCGCGAACCGCTTCGCAGATCTTTGGTGCGATGTCCCCAGATTCGGGCCACGGTACGGGTGATCTTTCCCAAATCAATCTCGCTGCGTTGGCCCGCCGCGTTGATCGCCGATTGAACCGCCACGACATCGGCCGCGGATTGATTCATGCGACAATACAAGTCGACTTGCTTGATGGCGGAGTCGAGTGCCAGCACCGAAATGTCGGTCCGTAGCCCGGCATCGAGCAATCCGATCAAGTCGTCGGACAGTTCCAGACCGCGAAGCAAGGCGAGTTCGCGAAGAATCGTCAATCGCGATTGGCCGGTCGGGTAAGCGACCGGGATGGTCAGCCCGATCACGCACCGACTGGCCAACTGGGGGCGGATCGCGCGAGTTTCCGAAGGCAGCCGTTTGCTGGTGAAAATCGTCGGCTTTCCCGCCGCAATCCGGCGTTCGATGCGAATCGACAATTCATCTTGAGCGGCCATCTTTCCGGCGATCGAATCCAGATCATCGATCACCAGGATCGCGGCGTCGTCGAGCGACTCACGAAGCGGCGGCAAATCGTCCGCCGAAACCGCTTCGGCATACTCGCGGGCAAAGTCCGACGCCAAGAAATACTTGACGGCCGTGGCGTCACCACCGAGTGAAAGCGAGGCGGCGATGCGAGCGGCCAAATGCAACGCCAACGTCGTCTTGCCGCATCCCGATGGACCGATCAACAAGATCGGTTGCGACATCGCGATCGTCGGTTCCGACTGAGCCACATAGGTCGCCAATCGGTTCTCGTCACCGCTGATGAAGAACGACAGCGACGCCGCCGCACGGCTCCGCGCCAGTTTCGCATCACGCGACCGCTGGCGCAACAACGGGCGCTCCAACGGAAACGTTTCGATCTTCGGGGTGGCGGGAGACAGGTTCACGGGAACAAATCGGATGGCGGTATCGAGTTCACGTCCACCCCTATTTTACCCCAATCGAGACTTTTTCAAGTCAGTTTTCCACTTAGTTTTCCACAAAGTCTTAAGATCTTAACCTATTGTAAACACGGCAGATACGATCGGCTGCATCGGCGATTTCTTCATCGGTGGAAAACCGACTCAGGCTGAACCGGATCGCACTCTCGACCGCCCACTCGGGGCACCCCATCGCCAGCAAAACGTGGCTCGGAGGGCTGCTTCCGCTGCTGCAGGCCGATCCGCTGCTGCAGGCCACCCCGGCAAAGTCCAATGCCATCAACATCGACTGCCGATCGGTCCCGGCAAAGGAAACGCAACTCGTTCCTGGCAAACGCTTTTCGTTCTCACCGTGGATCAGCAACCCGGTGCACTCGCGACGCAACGTCGCTTCGAACTGATCGCGTCGACTGACCATCTGCTGACACACCGCCGACTGTTTTTCCACAGCGATTTCGAGCGCTTTGGCCATCCCCAAAATCAGCGCGACCGGCTCGGTACCCGGCCGGGTGACGAGCTGTTGCTCCCCACCGAACAGCAGGGGTCGGAGCTTGATTCCGGCATCGATCCACAGGGCTCCCACACCCGCCGGACCGTGGAACTTGTGCGGGGTGACGGTGATCGCGGCGGCAGGGATCTCGTTGACGGTGGCGGGGAGTTTGCCGATCGATTGGGTTGCGTCGACGTGCAACAATGCACCCGCCTGGCGACAGA
>NZ_JBFHKV010001288.1:0-2157 GCF_041595215.1 Stieleria sp.
ACCCACGGATATCTGCCCTCTGCCATCGGTGGGTTCGCGCTGCCATCGGTGGATCAAAATTTCGATGGTCAGCCCGGTAAAACTGCTGGAATTCTTCGGGCTGATTGACGTTCGGGTCAAAGACATAGCGGACGCCGCCAGGGCTTTCGGCGAACCAACATGGACGCCAAAGTCAGGAATTGCTATGACCGGCTCAATCACTTCCGTCGCCCGGTCCGCACAGCGTTTGCGTTCTCATCGTCCATGTCCACCCCGCCGCCCATGACACCGCGAATCCTGTTCCTGGACGACAACGTGCGCGACATCGGCGGCCACTATTTGGAACTGGCTAGCCTACTCGCCGACGGCGCGCGCCAGCTCGGCTATCAGCCCCGATTGATCACCCATGCGTCGTTGCCGCAGCGCAATCCACAAGTCGTTGGTGATTCGCGACTAGAACATCTCGAGATCGAACCGCGATTCGAAGTCCGGCGGATGGAAAATTGGTCACTCGGTGTCGATGGCCCTTCGTTGGTCCAGCGAGACGCTCGCGGGATCCCGATCGGAGGCTCGCTGTTCCGCCGGATCCGCCAATCGGTGAACGATCTACTCTGCCGACCGTCGCGACGCCCGCGCGCGATGCTCGAAGCCTGGTCGTCCGTCTTCGTCGATTCGATTCGACGCTTTGCTCCCCAGCCGCACGACCGAATCGTGATCAACACGGGCGGCGACTTTCAAATCTTGGCATTGGCCCACGCCATCCAAGCACTGGAGCGAGAGGGCAAGCTGGCCCCGATGACCATTCACGTCCTGTTCCATTTCGCTGTGTTTGAATCCACCGTGACCGAACGCGCGATCGCTTTTGGTCGCCAAGTCAACGCAGCGGTCGAGGCGATCAAGGGTCACCGGATTCATCTGCACGCGACCACCGAATCACTGTGTCAACAATTGGCGACCGTCGGTGTGAACGCGACCGCGATTCCGTATCCCACCCGTAACGAACACCTCGCGTCTACGTCGAGTTCGTCGACCGCCGGCACGAAGATCCTGTTGGCCGGGATGCCGCGAGCCGAAAAGGGCCGCGACCTGATTCGCGACTTGCTCGAATCGATCGAAACCCCTTACCTCCGCTCGGGCCGTTTCACTTGGTCGATGCAGCTTCCTGAAAAGCGTTGGCAGCGGATGATCCCGCCGTCGCTGCAACCCGCCTGCATCTCGTTGGCGTCGGGCCAAGCGGATCCTGACACCAGCGCTGGCATGGAAATCCTGCGTGGAAACTTGACCAGCGAAGCTTACCACGGCTGGCTGGACACGGCCGGGATCGGATTGTTTCTGTACGACGCGGACCGTTACGTCGCGCGGTGCAGTGGCGTCTTGTTGGAAATGATGATCCGCGGCGTCCCCGTGATGGTCCCGGACGGTTGCTGGCTGGCCGATCAAGTTCGCGCCGCCGAACCGACCGGCGCGATCGGCTGGATCTATCAATCAGTCGACCAGATTCCTCAACTGCTGAGCACGGTGGAAGAAACGTTGGCGGAGGTCACTGCAAACTGTCGGCAGCACGCAAAACACATCGCCGCGTACCACTCTGGAAAGAACACGTTGCTCGAAATGGGCATCGTCGATCATGCGTCATCGTCGGTTCGGTTGGCCGGATAGGATGGATCAAAGATGAAACTAAAACACTTGCTTCGTTATCCGTTTGACATTCGCCTGGCCGAGCAGCAACTCGCTTCGCCGGCGAAATTGGCATCGGAATCCTCTGCCGCCACCATCGGAATGGATCTCTACGCCGATCATTTGCTGTTTGACGGCGGGCGGCATTTGGCCTGCCTGGCGGCGTTGGCCGGCAAGATCGGTTCACCCGTCGTGCTGCGATGCAGCCGCGTGCTGTTGGCGGCGATCGCGCACAAACCCCATGGCGGTCGCTTTCTGGCGATGCCCCATGTCAATTGGATCGAACCGTCCCGTCCGTTTCCGCCGCACTCGCTGGTGCTGCTCGATGTCGACGGCGGTCGCGCCGATCGGGTCCTCAGCCGACAACGCACCGTCGCCATGTTGATCGGACGCGAGCCCGCCGCAAAAACTTTGGTCATGCCCTATCCGATGCATCCGCAACAGATCCAGGATTCGATCGACGGTCGGTTCAACACGCTGCGGACCCAAATGAAGGCGGGC
>NZ_JBFHKV010001289.1:0-2151 GCF_041595215.1 Stieleria sp.
CAGCTGGTGGCCGCCGTGGATCCGATGACCGAGCAGTTTCCCGGCATCATCTTGGGGATTTCAACCTGCAGCGTCCGCCACCGCGACGAAGCCGGCGAGGTCAAGGACCACTACTACGCCCAACCGGGCGACGACGTTCGCATGATCTTTCCCAACGCCGCGGGTGAAACGAAAGTCATCAACCAGAAGTTCACCGTCGTCGATTTGTATGAATCCGGGATGAGCGAATACGACAGCACGTTCGCATTCGTCCGTTTGGATCAACTGCAAGAATTTCGCGGCATGATCGATCCGGAGACCGGTGTCCGTAGCGTCACCACGATTCAATTAAAACTGGCCGAGGGTACCGACCTGAACGTCATTCGCGACGCACTGCGCGATCGCTTTCCACCCGAATTGTACGCCTACAACATCCAGACCTGGCGCGACCTGCAAGGCCCGCTGTTGTCTGCGGTGCGACTGGAGACCACGATCTTGAACATCTTGCTGTTCCTGATCATCGCCGTCGCCGGTTTCGGAATCTTGGCCACGTTCTTCATGATCGTGGTCGAAAAAACGCGTGACATCGGAACGCTCAAAGCATTGGGAGCGTCCGGCCGCGGTGTCAGCAGCATCTTCATGACCTACGGATTGTTGCTCGGATTCGTGGGCAGCGGTGCCGGGCTGATCGGCGGGCTCTTGTTCGTGCACTACATCAACGACATCGCCGAACTGCTGGAGATGTTTACCGGCCAAGAGGTGTTCGACCCGACCGTCTATTACTTCACCGAAATCCCCACGATCGTGCATCCCTTCACACTGGTCTGGGTGATGTGCGGTGCCGTCGGCATCGCCGTGATGGCCAGCGTGTTGCCGGCCATGCGGGCGGCGCGAATGCACCCCGTTCAAGCGCTGCGTTTCGAATGAGCGAAAAAGGTGTCCGACACCTTTTTGATAGTTTGGCGAATTTGCGTTGCCTTCACTCTCTTCCCTTGCCTTGAGACCGTTTGATGCCCACCCCTATCGTTCTGACCGCGCGCGGATTGAAAAAGAGCTACCACAAGGACCGCATCGATGTCCCCGTCTTGCGGGGCGTGGATCTGGAAGTCCGACAGGGGCTGGTCACGGCATTGGTCGGCCGCAGTGGCAGCGGCAAGAGTACCCTGATGCACTTGTTGGCGACGCTGGACCGGCCTGACGAAGGCGAAGTTTTCTTTCGGGGCAATCGAATCGATAACGCCCCCCGCGCCGTCCGCGATCGCTATCGCAATCACGAAATCGGCATCATCTTTCAGTTCTACCACCTGTTGCCCGAACTCTCGGCGATCGAGAACGTGCTCGCCCCGGCCATGATCGGGCAGAGTGTTTGGAGCTACTTCAAATCGCGGACGGAGAATCGTCGACGTGCCGAAGCGATGCTCGATCGCGTCGGATTGCTGCACCGTGCCAAACACCGTCCAAGTGAAATGAGCGGTGGAGAGATGCAACGGGTCGCGATCGCCCGAGCGCTGATGACCGACCCGAAGTTGTTGTTGGCCGACGAGCCGACGGGCAACTTGGACACCGAGACCGGTCAAGAGATTTTGCGTCTGTTGGCCGACCTGAAAGAACGCGACAACCTGACGATCCTGATGATCACCCACGACGACGAGATCGCCGCCTCGGCCGATGTCTGTTGGCGGATGCAAGACGGTTTGATTCACAGCGAACCTGGCGTCGAGGAGACGCCGGCGTTCGCCACCCACGCCGCGTAGCACGGATTGCCTGCCACGGGAACGCTTGTTGGTGGAATCGGATCACACGTGGGATTAGCCGTATCGCGCGAGCGTACGGGCGTTGATCACCAAGTAAACTCACCGGCGCCCGTAGGCTCGCGCCAAACGGCTGATTGAATCGACATACCGGTCAACGAGCGGGGCGTGGTGAACTCAGCGCCGACACGCGCCACTGGCTGACGCCACGTGCTGGCGTCAGGCGACGGAGCGATACAGCAGTTCGGCGTTGGTTTTGTCCAGCGGCACGGGATTGAACGTACCGGTCCATTGCTTGAGCGCTTCTTCGACAAAGCTCTCGATCCCACTGGCGGGGATTTTCAGCGCATTCAAGCTGGTCGCCAAGTCGGCCTGTTTCAGCCAGCGGGTGACCATCGATGCGAGCCGATCGGGCGCCTCC
>NZ_JBFHKV010001290.1:0-2132 GCF_041595215.1 Stieleria sp.
AGACGGCATCACGCCGGCGCGGCATCAAAAACGCCGCGTTTTCCGGGGTCATGTCAATCTATGACGCACCGCAGGGCTGTTCGTTGTGCAGCCGCTGGCAAACGTCGTTTGGCGACAATCGTGATGGAGAGGCGGTCAAGTTGACCGTTGATCAGACAGTGATCGCTGTTTGGCGAAACGTGACCTGAACAACGGAAAAGCTGGAAGAAGCTTTGAGAAAGAGCTGGATGCTACCGTCGGAAAGCTACCGATTCGTACGCAATTTCCGTGCCGCTCGGACGACCGGCAGCGAGGCTTGGCGCAGACCCTCGATCATGCGTTTGTGCGACTCGTACATCGCTCTCGCCTCGGCGGTTTTCTTGTGCGTGTGAGCGATCGTCTGGTTGAACGGATCGAGTGCCAATAGTTCCGCGTCGGTTTTGGCATGGTAGACCGATCTCGCGAAGTCACGCCAAACCTGACCGCCCCGCACCGGCAATTGAAACACTTCGTGCTTCTCTCCTCGGCGGTGAAGCGGACGTGTCATCGGCTTGTAGCATAGTCCGTCACCGGAGTAGGTGCGGAAGACCCCGTCGCGGATGGTTCCGTCAGCGCGCGTGGTGTTGAAAAGAAAGTGCTGGTCGACGGTGGCGATCAAATCGAGTTCCCATAGCTGCGGACTTTGGTACTCCCAAACCCCTTGAACCGGCTGCAGCTCGGGAATCGGTTCGCTGCCCTGCTGACGCTCGCTGCCGGAGTATTGTGCAAAGTAGTCGTAGCGCGTTCGCGTGGCCGGTTTCATCGATCGATGTTCACTCAAGAATGATTTGCCGGTCCGCGCTTCGAAGTCGAACATCGCGTTCTGGAACGCACGCATCCGCGACAGGTCGGTGCTCAAGGGCTGGTGAGGGCGAAGCAAGATCGTCGGTGTGGCGGGATAGGGGTGCAGCGCCGCGACCTCCTGCTCCGGGGTTTGGGGTGGGGTTTGGGGTTGCGGCGTCTGGACCCTTTCCCGAGCCGGGCGGCTCGGCTGCACGTCAGGAGCGGCGTCGACGACGGGCACGGTTTCGGTCCGTTGCGGATGGGATGGTTCGTACTGACTCAAGAACCACCAGCCGCCTCCGACCAACGATGCTGCGATCAGCACCTTGTGGTAATGACCCGCGACGTAGGCTCCGATTAGACCGGTGACGAGCCCTCCGAACCAGCGACCGTCGTCTTCCATCAGCCCCATCCCCCAGCTGCCCGCCAGGACGAATCCAAGGATTGCGAAACCGGGGCTCACCGGGCCCGTCGGCGTCGCTGGAGCCGGTTTCGATTTGGGCTTGGTTCTCGCCGTCTTGGATTGTCTTGCGTTACCCTTCGCCTTTGCGTTCGATCGGCCACCGGCGCCGCTCGGGTTGCCGAAGTCGGGTTGGCTGAACGCGGCATTCGACTGCGCAGCGGCATTCGTCTGCGCAGCGGCATCCCATGCGGCTTGCTCCCGCTGCTGCCGATTTAGTTCATCCTGTTGCATCTGCCGCATTGCTTCGGCTTGCGAACCCGCCGGGTCGTTGTACCCATCAACGCTGCTGAATCCGCCACCGGGATGTTGGTCGTAATCGCTCAATGGGTTCCTCCTCCGGTCCGCGCGAAACCGCCGCACGGGTGCGTCCTGCAACACTGCACCTTTGCGAAACTAGCAAACCGGGGGGGAGTCTAGCCAGAGCACTCGAGAACCAGAGCACTAGAGAAAGCGAACGCGGAGGTGTTGACCTGCTTTCATGCGGAAACCTTCGGGGAAACGCACGACGTATCGTCCCGGCTCAGCCTGAAAGCGAGCGGCCGTTGGCTGTTCGTCGAGTGTGACTTCGGCCCGACTGGCAGCGGTTCGGTCGACCCGATCGAACGCCAATTCCTTCAGATCAAGCTGTCCGTATCGCAGTTCGATCGATCCCGTTTGATTGCCTCGGTCGGCGGTTTGCTGGAAGCTGCCCCAGCCCTCGGCGGTGATGAAGGCGGCACGGAAGTTTTCTTGCTGCATGCGAGGTCCGAAGGCGAGTTTGCCCTCGGGTCCGTCGTATCGGAATCCGCAGACGGCCATGAAGGCACTGTAGCTCGACATCGCGCGGGCATAGTGGTCGCTGCATTCGATTTCGTTGTACGGGTTGCGG
>NZ_JBFHKV010001291.1:0-2120 GCF_041595215.1 Stieleria sp.
CGACTAATTGCTGAAATCTCTCCGGGATACTGGAGTCGCGGTCGCGCACCGTTGAGACAATCGGGGTATTTTTTTCCGCGGCCGCGCACGAGCCCTCCGGTCGTTCAGGCCACGGCGGTTGGAGCCCTTGCACCGGTGACTGACCGGCCTATCGATTTTCTCCCGCACGCGTGAGCAAGGGGCCACGCGGCGCCGCTCGCTGACGCGTCGGCCGACCGCCGGGGGCTTTTCGGGTTCTTTTTGACCAGGCCCGGTGCCCAAAAAACGATCCCTCGCTAAACTACGCGGTTCAATCGAGTTGAATGGTCCGGCAGGTGCCGGCGCTCGATTCAGCCGTTTTCGATGGTTCGAAGACGGTTTGCAATCGCGTTCGGGGAGCGCGTGCCAGCGGGAGTCCCTGTGGTAGGTTCGTAGCCCCTCATACGTGAGTGAATTTGATTCACCACACTTTAGGAGTTTACCCGTGTCGCAAGTCGATACCGAACGATTGCCTTACAAGGTCAAGGATCTCTCGTTGGCCGAGTATGGCCGCAAAGAGATCAATTTGGCCGAGACCGAAATGCCGGGCCTGATGGCGCTGCGCAAGAAGTACGGCAAAGAAAAACCACTGGCAGGGGCCCGCATCGCCGGCTGTCTGCACATGACGATTCAGACGGCGGTCTTGATCGAGACGCTGATCGAACTCGGCGCCGAGGTGACTTGGAGCAGCTGCAATATCTTCAGCACCCAAGACCACGCGGCTGCCGCGATCGCCGCCGCCGGCATTCCCGTCTACGCCTGGAAGGGAATGACGGAAGAAGAATTCGACTGGTGCATCGAGCAGACCCTGACGTTCCCGTCGGGAGGAAAGCTGAACATGATCCTGGACGATGGCGGTGACTTGACCGCGATGGTTCACGATCGCTTCCCCGAATTGCTCGATGACATTTACGGCATCAGCGAAGAAACGACGGCCGGCATCCACCGTCTGGAAGTCCTCAACCGCTCCGGCAAGTTGCAGGTTCCGGCGATCAACGTCAACGACAGTGCGACCAAGAGCAAGTTTGACAACCTGTACGGCTGCCGCGAATCGCTGGCCGACGGCGTCAAACGAGCCACCGACGTGATGTTGGCCGGAAAGGTCGCCGTGGTCTGCGGCTACGGTGACGTCGGAAAGGGATGTGCCCACAGCCTGCAACGCTACGGCTGTCGCGTGCTGGTGACCGAGATCGATCCGATCAACGCCCTGCAGGCTGCGATGGAAGGCTTCGAAGTGACGACCATGGAAGAGGCCTGCAAAGAAGGCCGACTCTATGTCACCACGACGGGCAACAAAGACATCATCTTGGGCGAGCACATGAAGCAGATGCCCGAAGACGCGATCTGCTGCAACATCGGCCACTTCGATACCGAAATCGACGTGGCGTGGTTGGAGAACGAAGTCGAGCAGGGCCGGGCGACCAAGGACGAAATCAAGCCGGCCGACATCGGTGCCGTGGACCGCTACACGTTCAAGGACACCGGTCGCAGCGTGATCATTCTGGCCAAGGGCCGCCTGGTGAACCTGGGCTGTGCCACCGGACACCCCAGCTTCGTGATGAGCACCTCGTTCACCAACCAAGTGCTCGCACAGATGGAACTTTGGGGCAGCAAGGACACCAAGTCCTACAGCGTCGCCGTTCACATGCTGCCCAAAAAGCTGGACGAGGAAGTCGCCCGACTGCACCTCGATCAACTGGGCGTCAAGCTGACCCGGCTGTCCAAAGAACAAGCCGAGTACATGGGCGTCGATGTCGACGGCCCCTTCAAACCGGATCACTACCGGTACTAACGCAAGTTCAGAGTTGATCGTTCTAAGTTGAACGTTCCAAGTTTCAAGTCGACTCGCGGCGGGGATTCGCCCCGCGGCGAGTTTTTTATTGCGCCCGAATGCCGCGGAAGATGCGAGTGTTGTTGCCAACCGGCGACAACGAGCACGCCACGCGGTTCGCCAGCGGCGGTGGAACGGGAGAGGATGGCTTTAGCTCCTTGGGCGGAGGGCTTGCCTGGGTGGCGGGTTTGCTTGGGGTGGAGGGTTTGCTTGGGCGGCGGGTTTGCTTGGGGTGGCGGGTTTGCTTGGGGTGGCGAGCTTGCCACTGCGA
>NZ_JBFHKV010001292.1:0-2120 GCF_041595215.1 Stieleria sp.
GCAGCGCATTTGTTCTTTGGATTGCGACAGGTCGTTCATCGCGTCTTCCAGGTCTTGCAGTTCGCTCATCTCTTGCTGCATGTCACCGAGTTGGTCGGCCATTGCATCGAGGGCGTTGGCGGCTTGCTTGGAGTCGCCGTTCTGCATCGCCTGGGCCGCTTGGCCGAGCTTGTCGGCCATCTGCTGCATCTGCTGCGATTGCTGTTTGGACTGTTGCTGCATTTCGTTGAGTTGTTGCTGCATTTTGGCGGCGTCTTCGGACCGGCCTTCGCGTTTGGCTTGTTCGATCTTTTCTTTCAGTTCGGCCTGCTTGCGTTTCTGCTCGGCGATCGCTTTTTCGAGTTGGTCCTTTAACTGCTGGACTTGTTTTTGCAGCTGTTCTTTTTCTTTGTCGCTGAGCGTGCCGTCTTTCATTTTTTGGGCGAGCTTGCGCATCACTTGCTCGGCCTTTCCGAAGTCACCCTTGGCGATCGACTGGGCGGCCTCATTGGCCGGTCCGGCTTGTAGCGAGTTCATTTGCGCCATCGCCTTGCGCATCTGATCGCCCGACCCGAGTTGCTCGCGACGTTCTTCGAGTTGTTTCTTTAGATCGTTGAGCGCGATCATCGCTTCTTTTCGATCGATGTTTTTCTTTTCGGTGATCTGGTTGAGGTCTTTCTCGAGTTTTTCAAAGAGATCCTTGGCGTCTTGGAGCCCCTTGGCTTCGGCGTTGCGTTTTTGTTGGGCAATACGCTTTTTCAGTTGCAACGACGCGCGTTTGACTTGGGCGGCCACGGCCGGATCGATCTCGTTGGAACCATCGGGGGCAACCGGTGTGGCGGGATCGACCAGGATCAAAACCAGGACCAGGATGGGCGTGATCGCCAGGGGCAGCCAACCGAGTCGACTCGGCTGGTAGCCGAACTTTTCGGCGATCTTGATTTTGTCGGCGCGCCGATCGGCGTCGCTGATCACGGCCAAGCCGAACTCCGACTCGCGGTCTGCGGCGGACATCGAGAGCGAACTGCTGAGCCGTTCGCTCAGCCCGAAGCGTTTGTCGACTTCCAGAGCGACGCGGTCACGACTCGGCGCGGTGGCCAGGGCGTAAACCAACGCTCCGGCGACGGCGACCACGATCGAGCCGACGATCCAGGCCAAATTCCAGGTTTCCACGTCAACATCAAGTGCGCGGATGCCCGGGACCGCACAGGCGATCGTCGCCACAATGAGCGCGGCGAACAGGGCGAGACAGAGGGCACGCCCGAAATTGCCTAAAATGAGGCGACGTCGTGCGTTGCGAACTTGAGATTCAATTCGGTTCATGGCGGTAGCCTTGGGTGTGTTGCGGCCTACAATCAAGTATAGGAACCGTGGGCAGCTTAATGGCAGCGTGATTCCCCCCCGTCTTACCTCTTTTTTCGCAATTTCATGGCCGATCCAGCCACCCAATCGCTCTCCACTGGTGCCGAAAACGGTTTACCCGACCCGGCGGAGCTGCCTGATGCCGATGTGGTGATTTATGACGGGGACTGCAATTTCTGCATCGGGCAGGTCAAAAACCTGCGGCGGCTGGACTGTTGCGGCGGCCGATTGTCTTTCTTGTCGCTGCATGATCCGCGGGTCGCGGAGCGGTATCCGGACCTGACACACGATCGGCTGATGGCAGAAATGTACGTCGTCGATTCCCAGGGTCGCCGGCATGGTGGCGGGGACGCGGTGCGATACCTGAGCCGGCGTTTGCCGCTACTGTGGTTGGCCGCACCGATTCTGCACCTACCAGGATCGGCGAGCCTGTGGCGCTGGATGTACAACCAAATCGCCAAGCGGCGCTACAAACTGGCGGGTAAGAAATCAGGCCAAGGGGCCTGCGAAAACGATTCCTGCGCGGTCCACTTTGGGGAGTAGCGGGGTTGGCGATCTGGTGGTGACCGGAACTTGATGTGACACGCCGCTGGCGTGAAACGGCGAGCGGGTTGGTGCCCGCGAGTTTTCTCACGACACCGAGGAGTGCGACGTGCATCAGCAATACTCTTCACGTCCCGAGTATTCCGCAGCACCTTGGTTTTCGGGTCGGCGGTAGTGGACGAGGCGACGGGGCCTTGCCAATATGCCGACGACACAGGACTCGTCGCCTCGTCCAC
>NZ_JBFHKV010001293.1:0-2119 GCF_041595215.1 Stieleria sp.
GATTGCCTT
Source organism: Stieleria sp. (assembly GCF_041595215.1). NCBI lineage: Bacteria > Pseudomonadati > Planctomycetota > Planctomycetia > Pirellulales > Pirellulaceae > Stieleria > Stieleria sp. Next base: position 10 of record NZ_JBFHKV010001293.1, read on the forward strand.
GGTCATCGCGCTGGGCTTTTCCGGTGACGACCACGGTGGACAGTTCTTTGACGCTAAGAAACTCGCGGGCGTCTTGGGCCACCGGATTGCCCGTGTCGTCGACAATCTTGACGGTCGCAATGTTGTCTTTCACCGCATCCGTTTGGCAGCAATAATCCCAGGGCGTCGGGCATCCTTCGTCGTCGGCACAGTAGGGCACTTTGGGATCCACGATGGTGAATGCGGCCAAGCCGTCGACAAACGGTTCGCTCGATCCGCCGACCAGGCCGACCAAAGTGACATCCTGGCCGTCCTCGGTGTTCTCGCGTGCTTCGCCCACCGGTATCGCTCCGTCGGGTTCGCTTTCGGCGGCATACGGCGACGCCGCCGCGGTCGCGGTATCTTGGTTTGGCGTCGATGCGACGTCCGCCTTGTCGCTGCATCCGGACGCGATCAATAGCAATGCGGCCAGACCGAAGTTAAAAAACGACTTCATTCTCAATCTCCTTGGTAAATTTCTAAACTGCTTTCAAACTCGTTGCGACTTGCAATCGCAACGCTTTCAACGCCGGGGGCAACGCGCCCAAGACGCCCAGTAACAATCCGACGCCGCAACCGATCAAGATTGCGACGCTGTCGATGCGCAATGTGAACGCACCCATCGTGAAACGCACGGCCATGCCGTTGAGCATTGTCAACGCGATCACACCCGAGAGCAGTGAACCGGCCGCTGCCAACAAGACGGCTTCCTGGATCAGGCTGACGAGGATCGCACGTCGACGAAATCCGATCGCTTGCAGCGTCGCAATTTCACGAACCCGTCCAGCCACCGCGCCGTACATCATGTTCAAACCCGCAAAGACCCCCGCACCGGACACCAGAGCGACGACGAACCAGGCCAGCAATCGAACCGGTTTATAGTGCTGTTGCAGGGTCGCGTAGTAATCGGTTTCGCGGCTCGCACGCAGTTCCAAGTCGGTGCGTTCCTTGCAGAACAGTTTGACTTCCGCGGGTGAACTGCCCGGTGTCAACAGCATCGCCGCGAGACTCAAATCCTGACGCTTTGTTGCCGTTTGCAAGTCGCCCAGGTTGCACCAGATCTCCGACTCGTACGCCGCACCGCCCGCGGCAAAGCGACCGCTGATCGTCCACGACCGGCCTTCAAACTCGATGGTTTGGCCGACCGCCATCGCTTCGTCCGAGCTGCCCAGTTTTGCCGCCGCCAACCGGCCCACCATCACTTCGCCCGCATCCGGCCAGTCGCCACCGGTCAACCGGACCGACCGGCGGACCAGCGGTGCGGCCAGGGTGACGCCACGAACCAGTCCCAAGCCCCCGTCGGCCGATTCGCTTTTGACCCGTGTCCCCAGATACAGCTCAGGCGAAACATGTGTCACGCCGAACCGATTGACCGTCCCTTGCAAACTGGCGGTCAACAGGGCCGGGGTTCGAGCGGCGATCGAAGAGTTCTCGATGTTTTCTTCGGAGTTCACCGAATAGACCAAGACGACGTCGGGGTCACCGCTGACAGACAGTGATTGCTCCATGCCGCGAATGAAACCGACGACCACGAATACGAGCATCACCACCGTCGCCAAGGCGACGAGCGTCAATGCCGTCCGCACCGGCCGACGAGCCAGATTGCGAACACCGTATTCCCAGGGAAGTAACATCAAATGAAAACTCAAACGTTGTATTCGGTAGGTCACGCTGTGCGTGACGGTTGGCATGCACGGCATGCCCTCGTGATAGTTGGCATGCACAGCATGCCCCACATTTGTTCATCCGCTCGGGGATCGACCGATCGTTCAGACGGGTAGGTCACGCTGTGCGTGACAGATGGCATGCACAGCATGCCCTACAGCACAGCATGCCCTACATTCGTCCATCCGGTTCAAATGTTCTGGCTGGTTCAAATCAGCCAAGATTGATGCGCTACGCGCACATCGCGACCGCAAAGAAGTTGCCCGGCGGAGGCGAACGCGTGACGCGTCAGAAAGTCGCCTTGTCCGGCGAGGCAAGCGACCGTCGCCGGGGGCAGTTGTTCCCAGCTGACCAGGAGTTCCGTGTCCGGCAACTCACTATCGGCCTGAATGACGGCCCCTTCGCAGATGCAGCTTTGGCAACTGCA
>NZ_JBFHKV010001294.1:0-2116 GCF_041595215.1 Stieleria sp.
CTGGAGGGACTGGAGTAGCAGACCGCAGAAAACCAAATGGTAGAACGATACGGGCACAATAATGAAAGTGAAAAAGCAGACTCTCCCTCTCTCCCTCTCTCCTTGTCTCCTTGTCTCCCTCTCTCCCCCCCTCCGCCAGCCCCGACGTCTCACAAGCAATTTGATGCGTCTGGGCCGATGGAGTACTGTAGGGAGCGGTTTCAACCTTCCCCGACTCCCCTGTTTGTCCGAGAACACCTACGTGAATTCAATCTGTCGGCATCTTCTGCTTGGGATCGCCCTGCTGTGGATCCATTCGCACAGTTCCGCCGCGATCATCAACGGGTTGGACCCGACCTATCACGACAGGTTCTTGAGTGACGGAACGCCGAACCCATCGTTTCTGGTCGATGAAACTCAGCTTTCCGGAGTAGCGCTGCAGCCAGCCGTTTTGATCACACCACGGCACTATGTGACGGCCGCACATGTGGGCACCACCGAAGTCACGTTCCGGGGCACCGACGGGACGGAGCGAACCTACCAATCGATCAGTTCGCAAAAGCTGTTGACCACAGTTCCCGGTCAACCCGCGGTCGGTAGCGACATCCAGCTTCACACCCTCTCATCCGATGTCGACCCGAGCATCGTGCCGGTTCCGATTGTGGTGGGAGATCTCGCGGCGTTGCTGGGGCAAACATTCTTCGCCTTCGATGCCCAAGGTCGCGCCGGTCGCAATGTCATCGATGGACTGCAAATCGTCCAATTTGACACCGGCGGTAGCGACACGGTCACCATTCAGTTTTCTTACGACACCGACACCAACGGCGGGACCGGTGGCTTGGGCCGCGATGAGATCGGCTTGCTCGGCGGCGACTCGGGCAACGCCGCATTGATCGAGATCGACGGACAGATCGGGCTGATCGGCACACACATGGGAATCGATGTGCCCGAGGGATCCAATGCCGGTGCGGGCGACCGCTACGACAACTTTTCAACACTGGTCGGGGCTTATGAAGACGAGTTGTCCAGCCTCGTCGCTGCGCAAGGGTATTCACTAAGAACCCTGTCGATCACCGCAGTCCCGGAACCGGCGACCGTCGGTTTCCTGCTGGCCGTTGGCGCGTCGGTCAGCCTGAGACGCCGAAATCGCCGTCTTCGCAACGATCGGTAAAGAAGTAAGGCCCGATTCTTATCTTCCGTTCGTTGCTTCTTCTCACTCCGAAACGCGCAGTGTCACGATCTCCGCCGTATCGGGCTGGTCGTCGGTGTTGGTCAACAACAGCAACGCGCCGTCCTGGCCGCTGAACGCGGTCGCACTGGGCAGCCCCAATTGAAAATTCTGTAATCGAATGCCGCTTGCGGTGGACCAAAGCGAAGCCTCGCCACTGCCATCGACCAGCGACACGTGGTTGCCATCGGGACTGATCGCCAACCAGAACACATAGTTTCCGTTGTCAATTTTTGTGACGGGTGCCCAGGTTTCCAAGTCAAAGATTGTCGTCGCATACGGATAGTATTCGCGAGTGCCGTGATACATCGCCACGGCAAGATGGTCACCGCCGGGATCAAAGGCGAACGCGAGTGTTTGGCAGTCTTCCTTGGAAACGATCTCTTGGACCACCTTCCCAGACCCCACGTCCCAGATGCACAGGTGGGACTGCCCCGTGTCCGAATCGGCGGCACCGATCAACTGGTTTTCGGTGGGGTGGAACACGAATCGATCGTCGTTGGCGGTCCCCGACGTACGCTCCATCTGGATCAGTGGCTGGCCCGTTTCACACTGGAACACCCACAGCCCGGGATCAGCGTTCGGTTCTTGAACGGAGGTTGCGACCCGGGTGCCGTCGGGGCTGAGGGCCACAAACCGGCGTGATTGCAGACGAACATCGGGCAGCGCGATCGTCGTGATCTCGCGCGAATCACGAAGATCCCAGACGCGGACTTCCGTCGCACCGGCCGCGGCGAGCACGTTTCCGTCGCGGCTGAAATCCAGGTGCGGTGGCGTGCGGGAATCCGCAACCGTCAGCGGCCCCGCGGTGGGCGTTCCCGTTTGCACGTCGATGACGGTGATCTGCGATTCGAGTTCTCCGTCGACTCCATCAGCCCGTTTCGACAAATAGGCGGCCAACTGTCCATC
>NZ_JBFHKV010001295.1:0-2116 GCF_041595215.1 Stieleria sp.
GAATCTTTGACACCACGCTTCGCGACGGCGAACAGTCCCCCGGGGCGAGCATGAATTTGGCGGAGAAGCTGGAGGTCGCCCACGCGTTGGCAGACCTCGGCGTGGATGTGATCGAAGCCGGTTTTCCGATCGCCTCACCGGGTGACTTCGATGCGGTCAAACAGATCGCCGAAACGATCAAAGGGTCGACGATCTGTGGCTTGGCCCGCTGCAGTGAAAAAGACATCTTGCGTGCCGCCGAGGCGGTCCAGAACGCCGAGCAGTCGCGCATCCATGTTTTTTTGGCGACCAGCGCGATCCATCGCGAGTTCAAGTTGCGGATGACACCGGACGAAATCGTCCGTCGCGCCGTCGAAGGTGTCAAACTGGCCGCCAGCAAGTGCGACGACATCGAATTCTCGCCCGAAGACGCTTGCCGCACCGAACACGATTTCCTGTGCCGCGTCGTCGAAGCCGCGATCGACGCCGGAGCGACGACCATCAACGTGCCCGACACCGTCGGCTACGTCACGCCCGCGGAGATTTTTAAGATCTTTGACATGCTCCGCAACCGCGTGCCTAACATGGACAAAGCCGTGCTCAGCACCCATTGCCACGATGACTTGGGGATGGCCGTCGCCAACAGTTTGGCAGCCGTCGCGGCCGGTGCCGGCCAAATCGAGTGCACCATCAACGGCATCGGCGAACGCGCCGGCAACGCGGCCTTGGAAGAAGTCGTGATGGCGATGAAGACACGCGGCGATTTCTATGACTGCACCACGCGAATCAATTCCCAACGATTGGTCCCTGTCAGCCGACTGGTCAGCAAGGTGACCGGAATCAGCGTGCAGCGCAACAAAGCCATCGTGGGACGCAACGCATTCGCCCACGAATCGGGGATCCACCAAGACGGCATGCTGAAAGAACGCAGCACGTATGAAATCATGTCGCCCGAAGAAGTCGGGTTTGCCAAAACCGATCTGGTGCTGGGTAAACACAGCGGACGGGCCGCCTTGGCCGACCGCGCCAAAACTCTCGGCTTTCACATCGACGGCGAGGAACTCAACTCGGTCTTCGAGCAGTTTAAATTGTTGGCCGACAAGAAGAAAGAAATCTACGACGGCGACATCATCGCGTTGGTGCAACAAAAGATCAGCACCAGCGGCGGCCAAACCTGGTCATTGGTCGACTACGAAGTCACCTGTTCGAAACAGCAATCGCCCAAAGTGAAGTTGACGCTCAGTGACGGAAGCGAAGAAAAGTCCGCCGAAGTCACCGAGGGTGACGGGCCGATCGATGCCGCATTTTGGGCCGTCGAACAGATCACCGGCGTGCAACTGGTCTGCAAGGACTATCGCGTCCGCAGCGCCACGCTCGGCCGCGACGCGATCGGCGAAGTCAACTTGGAAGTCGAACACAAAGGCCGGCTGTATCGCGGCACCGGCGTCAGCACCGACAGCGTCGAAAGCACCATCCTGGCCATGCTCAACGCCATCAACCGCATCGCCGCAGAGTGAGTTCGGGAAAACGACGCACGACACGAGAGCCGTAGGGCATGCTGTGCATGCCACTCACTCTCCCGTAGGGCATGCTGTGCATGCCACTCCGTCGCGCCCGCGAAGAATCACGGTTCGTCATGCACAGCATGACCTACCTCTTGGATCATCGCGGAAGGGCGCAAGCCCTCCGGTCTTGCCGACACCGAACGGCTCGCGGCCTGCACCGCTAACAGCGGCACCTACTTCTCAACCACGCCGGCTGCGAACCCACCCTCCTCTTCATCGGCACCGTCATCGTCGCCGACGGGAACAGGCAGTTCGCCGGTCATCGGATCGGGTTTAAGCTTCATCGTGTCGCGGTCGGGCGTGAATTCACCGTCGCCGGCGAGCATGTGAATGCTGGAACCGGGCGTATCGGGTCCCGGCGGATTGGCGTCGTTGTCGCCCAACAGGTCACCGACGTCCAACGGCAGGGGATCGATTTCCGCATCCAGTGCGGTCGCGTCAAAACCGCTCGACGCATCCTCCAGCACCACGTCGGGCACCTCCGCCGAATCGACTTCTTCGGCGGTCGGAATCGGATCCAAGAAACCCAACTCGTCGTCCGAATCGATCGTTTCGGCCAACTGCCCGACCGA
>NZ_JBFHKV010001296.1:0-2112 GCF_041595215.1 Stieleria sp.
ATACGCCCACTGCAGAGGACTCGTTGCCTCGTCCACTTGCAGAGGACTCGTCGCCTCGTCCATTTGCGGAGGACTCGTCGCCTCGTCCACTACCGGAAAATTGAGCTGGGACGGAGCACTAGGGTGCGATCTGTTTCAGGATCGCCGCAAACACGGCCTCGTTCTTGTCAAAATCGCGGCTCTCGGCCTGCATCTGAACCATCAGCACGTCCTCGCCGGCGGGGTCCCCGTCGGGCCGCAGGATCACGATCCGGCTGACGATCAACAGATCCAGGTAGTAGAACCGCAGGTCCGTCACCGGCGTGTCGGCCGGCAGCACCTCCATCGTGACATCTTCACGCTCCAGGTCCTCGTAATCTGCCGCGATCGCGTCGACGATCTGCTCGATCAACCCCGGGACTTCGTCGGCCTTGGTCCGTTCGATCGAGAAAAATCCTCCCCCCGGAATATCCAACGTCGCCCCCTGATCCCCTTCCTCGTCGGCTCGGTCGGCGACGGTCCAGTTGTCGGGATAGAGAAAACGGAGTCCGAAAGAATCAAATTGAGCAGGCATCAAATTGGCGGGCAAATCAGGAGGCTGTAAAAGGCGCAATTGCAGTGCAACGCATTTCGCTGGTATTTCTTGTTTCTGTCAATGCGTCGAAGTGCCAAAAATCCCCTCGGCCGTCACGGCCCCCCTCGGCGTCGACCTTTTCCACCCAGCCTCGTCCGGTGACCTGCGTGCGTTCGAACAACCGCCCCAACCCGCCCCACGTGGCGCCGCCGCGCGACACCGGCACCCGCTGGCGCGCGCCGCCCGGGCAACGTTGTGACGCATTTTTTAGCGGCAGGGTGCGAGCCCTCCGGTGTGTTGGCAAAGATGCGGAACCGGCGGGCTCGCGCCCTGCCGCTAACAACTTACGAAACAGAGGGAAAAAATGCTTCACAGCGTTGCCGGTCGTAGTGGCGTTGCTGTCATTGCTGTATTGCTCCGCAGGCTGCCGTGCGATTCACGGGATTGGCGAAAGCCGACAATCGATCGCCGCGCGAAAGTTGTCACGCCAGGGGCTGCAGAAAATGCGAGTGGGCAAGTGGACCGACGCCGAACAATTATTTGGCGAAGCCCTGGCCCTGTCCGATAAAGATGATCGAGCCCATCGCGGACTGGCGGAGACCTATTGGAATCGGGGGCAGCGGGTTTCCGCGATCGAGCATATGGAAAAGGCGGTCGCGTTGAGCGCCGGTGATCCACGTTTGGTCGGTCGGCTCGGCGAAATGTACTTGCAGGAAGGGCAGCTCGAAAAAGCGGTGACGCAAAGCGAAATCGCACTCGCTTCCGAACGCAACTCCGCCGAAATCTGGACCCTGCGGGGAGACTGCCTGCGCCAGAAGGGGAACGAAGAGGAGGCGTTGGCGGCCTACCATCGCGCGCTCGCCCTGCAGCCGGATTACGTCGAAGCCAAACTGCATGTCGCCGAGCTGTATCTGAACAGCAATCAGTACGATCGCATCCTGGCAACACTCGACCAGCTCGACCCGGTCGGTGACGAATCCGCCGCCCCCACTCGCGTGCACATGCTGCGTGGGATCGCGATGCGGAACCTGGATCGCCCCGAATTGGCAGCAAAACACTTTGCCAAGGCCGCCGAAAGTGACCCGCTGCGGGCTGAGCCGCATCTGCAACTGGCCGCGATCGAACTGGAAAAGGGCCGTCCTGACCTTGCTAGCCGATCCGTCGCCCGCGCCCTACAACTCGATCGCCAGCTGGTCGAATCGAGTGGCTGGAAGAGCTACCTGTTGTCACCGGAGCAATTGGCGGCGCAGCAAGCCGACGACGAGACACGTCGCTGAGGCTCCCGCCCCGACCGCCCGGGGACTGTCCCCGGTTGGCGTCAGCCGAGACAGGATGGGTCGTGAGGAGTTTGGCCGGACGGAAGATTGCAAATTGAAAATTGAAAACTGCGAATTGAAAAATGCAAATTTGCTGACACTAACGTTTTCTATGTTTACCCGTGATGAAGCCCGAAGGGCTGGCACAATGCTTGCCGGTGGCGTCAGCCACCGGAATGGAAAGACCTCGATCACGGAGGCCTGAAAGGCCGGCACAATCGGTTTCATGAACCGCGGGTATTG
>NZ_JBFHKV010001297.1:0-2112 GCF_041595215.1 Stieleria sp.
CAGTTGTAGCTGTCTTTGATGTTCGACAACTTGGCGACCAGTGACGGTTGGGCGACCAGGAAACCGAAGCGGATGCCCGCCAAGCCGTACGATTTGCTCAGCGTCCGTGTGACCAGGATGTTGTCGTGTCGCCGCACCAGATCCAGGCAATTGAAGTCGGCAAAATCCACGTAGGCTTCGTCAACGACCAGCGGGCAGGGCAACGAGGCGGCGAGTTGTTCGATCTGTTCGGCCGGCACCACGGTTCCGCTGGGGCTGTTCGGATTGGGCAACAGCACCAACCGCAAGTCGTTGTCGCCTTCGCCAAACATCGCCGGCAGATGCCAGCCGTCGAGAAAGGGAATCTGTTCCCACGACGCGCCTTGGATGTCCGCCAGCGTCCGGTAAAGGATGTAACTGGGGTAGGGCAGTCGCAGCTTTTGGCCTTCGCCGACAAAGCCCCGCACCAGGATGGTCAGGATTTCATCGCTTCCGTTGCCGGCCAGAATCCAATCGGGACCGGGTAAGCCGAGCACCTCGGCGGCGGCGCGGCGAAACACGGTCGCGGTCGGGTCGGGGTAGCGGTTGAGCGGACCCGAGGCGGCATCTCGGATCGCCGAAACGACCGACGGCGGAGGCGGGTAGGGGTTTTCGTTGGTGTTGAGCTTGATGAATTTGCCCGGCGGCGGTTGCTCGCCGGGCGTGTAGGGCAACATCCGCGAAAGAGCAGGGCGGAGGTCGGTTTTTGACATGGGGGAGATGGCAGAAAAAGGGAGGGCGGAAGAATGGACGACGGGAAGGGAAGACAAGAAAATGGGTGACAGGAAAATGAACCTGAAACCTGAAATCTGAAACACCTATCTCCGAATCGAGACGCTGCGGGCGTGGGCGGTCAGGCCTTCTTTTTCGGCCAGGCGTTCGACGTCGGGGGCGATCTGGTTCATCGCCGATTCGTCGAACTCGGTGATGCTGCCGCTGCGCAGGAAACTGTTGCTGCACAGTCCGGCGGCCCAGGTGCAAGTGCCTCCGGTCGGCAACACGTGGCTGGGGCCGGCGGCATAGTCGCCCAGCGCGACCGGCGTGTGGTGCCCCAGGAAGGCGGCGCCGCTGTTGTTGATCTTGGCGATTTGGTCGCGCGGGTTGGCGGTTTGGATGTGCAGGTGTTCGGGGGCGAAGGAATCGGTCAGTTCACACGCCTGGGCTTCGTCGCGGACCAGGATCAGCGCACCGAAGGCTTCCAAGCTGTCCAGCGTCAACTCGGCTCGCTCGAGCAGCGCGAGTTGTTTGGCGACCTGTTGGCTGACCGCGTCGATCAACGACTCGTCCCATGTGATCAAGATCGCGCTGCCGGGTGAATGTTCAGCTTGGGCCAACAGATCGGCGGCAATAAAATCGGGGCGGGCGGTTTGATCGGCGATCACGATGACTTCGCTGGGGCCGGCGAAGGAATCGATGTCGACGGTGCCGTAGACGTGTTTTTTGGCCAGGGCGACGAACAGGTTTCCCGGGCCGACGATCTTGTTGACCGCCGGGACGACGTCGGTGCCATAGGCCAGTGCCGCGACGGCTTGGGCGCCGCCCATCCGATACACCTCGGTCACGCCGAGTTCATGACACGTTGCCAGCATGTCTTGGTTGTACGCGCCGAACGGTGTCGGCGGTGCGACCACGGCGATCTCCTGGACACCGGCGACTTGGGCCGGGACCACGGTCATCAATACGGTCGATGGATAGGCCGCCGCGCCGCCGGGGACGCAAACACCGACGCGACGCAGCGGCACGTAACGCTGCGTCAGCGTGACACCCGGTTTGGGCTCGATCGTCACGTCGCGATGCAGAATCGCTTGTTGGAAAGTGGCCACGTTGTCACGAATGCGTCGGATGGAACCGATCAATTCCGGATCGGCCGCGGCATGTGCGGCGGCCAAGTCCTCCGCGGGAACACGGAGCTGGTCGGCGGTCAGGTCGGCCTTGTCGAGCTGTTGATTGAATTTCAGCAGCGCCTCGGTCCCGTCCCGTTGAACCTCCGCACAAATTCGCTGGACCACTTCGACGGGAGTCAGTGGGGCGCCGAAAACCTCTTCGGTCAGTGCCCGTCCGCGGGGGGAAACGACGTCGCCTTGGGGGCTGAGC
>NZ_JBFHKV010001298.1:0-2112 GCF_041595215.1 Stieleria sp.
GCCACGTTGACCGTCCGCCGGGCGGATGATTCGATTCCCGTCGCCGCCCCGGCACGCATCCAAGCCGTCGTCGACGGCGACGTCATTCATCAATCCACCAGCTCACTGGGTATCAACGGAGAGCTTGCGGTCGCGTTCGACTTGCCCAAAGTGATCCGCGAGGGCGAGGGCACGTTGTCGATCGCGATCGACGATGGATCGGTCACCGAAACCGCCGCCCGTCCGATCCCGATTCACACCGGACGCGCGGAAGTCGATTTTTATCCCGAAGGCGGCTACTTGGTCGGTGGGGTCACCAACCGTGTTTACTTTGCCGCACGTGACCCCGATGGCAATCCGATCGAGATCGCCGGCGAAGTCCTTTCGCAAGCCGGGCGGATGGTCGCGAGCATCAAAACGGTTCGCGACGGCATGGGCCGGTTCGACTTCAAGCCCGAGTCGGGACAACGTTACTCGCTGAGGATCACGTCGCCGCTGGACATCACCGAGACACCTTGGTTGCCATCGGTCGTCGAGGCCCTGCCGGTGTTGGATACCGGTGACGGTGTGTTTGAACCCGGCGAACCGATCTCGATGACCCTTCGCAGCACCAAACGTCGACCGTGCATCGTTCGCGTGGTCTGCCGCGGCGAACTGGTGGGGGTCAAGACGACTGAAATCGGCATCGGTGACACCTCCGTGACGGTACCGATTCAAGACCGCGCCGCCGGCGTGATTCGAGTCACGGTGTTGGATGCCAGTGGCGAGACGGCCACCCCGCTAGTCGAACGACTGGTCTATCGCAAAGCTGTCAAGAAGCTGAACGTCACCGCCAGTGTGGACGATGACCGTCGCGTCCATTCGCCCGGCGAGTCGGTGCGGATGACGATCGCAGTCACCGACGAAAACGACCAACCCGTCCCCGGAGCGGTCTTGGGTGTCCGCGTCGTGGACGACGCCGCACTCAGCTTGCGACAACAAGATCTGCCGTCGATCGCAACGCATTTCTTCTTGACCAGCGAGGTTCAATCGCCGGAGGATTTGGAACACGCCGATTTCTATCTCGACGATTCGCCCGAGGCGACCGAGAGTTTAGATTTGTTGCTGGGCACCCAGGGCTGGCGACGGTTTGTCAGTGGATCACCGGATCAGTTCGGCGAAACCTTTCGCGACGCCTTGACGCGTTTGCTGGAACTGGACGGTCAACGATCGGAATTGACCAGCCGGACGCAATCGAACGAGGCGACGATCGCGGCCCAGTTGCACGAATACCAACTGCGCATCGCAGCAGCCTGGCGGAGCTTTGTTTCCGAAGTCCGCATCGCGTTGATCTTGATCGGCGCGTTTTGGTTGATTGGTTTGTTGGTCCGCCCGCGAAAAGCCGGCGCGGTCGCCGCCGGACTGCTGTTGTTCGCTGCGATCATGCTCTCGCAATCCGGTTGCGGCAGCCAAGGGAACTATCGCGTGGAGGCGACTTCGGAATCCGCCCGCGATCAGATGACCGCCGGCGACATCGCACCGATGATGGAAGCACCGTCGGAATCAAGCTCCGCCGATGAAGCACAATTTCGAAGCCAAGAAGAACAAGCCGAAGCATCCGGTGCAGATGCGGGCGCTACCCAGCCGTTTGTCCAACGCGTCGTCCAGGCATTCTTGGGCCAGCGCGGCTCGAAGGTGCCGACCGAAGTGTCACAGACGCGGCTGACCCCGGAACAACTGCAACGCCTGGCAAAGTCGCGTGACCTGGACGCGCAAGCTTTGGCCGATCAATTGATGGACGAATTGCGGTTTCCGATTCGCCAGTACGCCCATCTGCATCGCCGCAGCGAAGACGATGTCCGCAGCGACTTCACCGAAACGGTGTATTGGAATCCGATGATGGTGACCGATTCAACGGGAACGGCGACGATCCGGTTCGATCTTTCGGACTCGCTGACGATGTTCCGCGTGGACGTCGACGCGCACAGCACCGACGGCCGGTTGGGCAGTGGGGGCGGCGCGGTCGTGACCGAGATTCCGATTCAAGTCGAACCGAAACTGCCGTTGGAAGTCACCGGCGGCGATCGCATCGACCTGCCCGTGGGACTGGTCAATGGGACCGACCAAGACGGAGCGTTCGAAGTTCAATTGCAA
>NZ_JBFHKV010001299.1:0-2104 GCF_041595215.1 Stieleria sp.
GCGAGCCCTCCGGTCTGTCAGCGTGTTTTCAAGCTGAAACCGGACGGCTCGCGCCGTTCCGCTAACACCCTCAGCGCCACTGTAAGCGGCAGGGCGCGAGCCCTCCGGTCTGTCAGCGTGTTTTCAAACTGGAACCGGACGGCTCGCGCCGTTCCGCTACCTCCTTCAGCGCCACAGTTAGCGGTAGGGCGCGAGCCCTCCGGTCTGTCAGCGTGTTTTCGAACTGGAACCGGACGGCTCGCGCCGTTCCGCTAACTCCTGTCGTGCCCCAACCTGCCAGTCAAGCTGGGAGCTTACCCCACTTGTCCATACAGCGCATCGAGTGCCAACTGGCTCCACGTCTCCAGTCGCTCGTGCTGCTCGCGCAATTCATCGATGGAGACGAAGCCGCCTTCGGCCAACTCGACTTCGTTGCTGGCGACCTGCGGTGAATCGAGCACAAACCGATGCACGACGCCCAAATGAACCTGTCCGACTTCGTTGGACGGATCGTAAATCAATCCCTCGCGGGTTTCGGTGTACTGGGCATCCAATTGAATTTCTTCAGCCAGTTCGCGTTGCATGCCGGTGGCATAAGCGTCGTTGCCGTCGGCGGCGTCTTCGCGGCTGATGTGTCCACCGATTCCGATACTTCGTTTGGCGTGCAACCGTTCTTCGCCGCCACCGCCGCCGCGGGTGTAGGCAAACACGTGGAGTCGGCCCGACTTGTCGGTCCATTCCAAGACGACGTAGGGGATCAATTGTTTGAAACTGGGATCGACTTCCATCGCCGAGCGTGGCCGATAGGACAATTGGTCACTCTGTAGGATCGGTCCGAGGAATCGATCGATGTCGGATTCGAATCCGTCGATCACACCGATCTCGTCGATGACCGATGCGGGAATGACCAGGACGTGTTCTTCGTGGGTGGACATGAATGCTTGGGCAGGGCGGGAAATCAATAACAACGAGCGGTTTAGTTGGAACCGCCCGATCGTAACATGCCCGATCCGATTGGTGTACCGATGCCGCCGGGCGACTGGTCAGCGGGTGGGGATCGCCAGGCACAAGACGTGACGGTCGCCGCGGACGAGCATTCGATTGCCGACGACAATCGGCGCCGCCCAGCAGGGGGTCCGAATCTGGTCGCTGAAATCATATTCCGCCAAGATCTCCAGCTTCTCGGGATTGGGACGCACGATCTCGATCCGCCCGTATTCGTCCAACACGACCAGGTGCTCGCCGACGCGGGTGACCGACGTTCGCATCCCCCGATCGTCGCTCCACTGCACCTTGCCGCTGGCCAGTTCGACGCAACGAAAATCGCTGTCCGGATTGTTTCGCCCGCTGCAGCCATACAGGAAACCGTCCACCAAGATCGGCGTCGACCAGTGGCAACGCATCGCCTGGGCGCGACGATTTCGGGGCGTATCCAACCAGAGCGTGGTCGGCTGTTGCAACGACACCTCCAACAGCCGGCTGCCCACCTGATAACACTCGCTGATGAACACGCGATCGCCGTCCACGACCGGCATCATCGCGTTGACACTTTCCAGCATGTCCGCTCGGTGCGGCACCTTCCACAGCACCTTGCCGAGTGCAGGGTCGACGGCCAACAGATGATTGCGGGCGTACAACAGCACCACCGTTTGATCAGCGATCTTCATCGTGCGGGGGCTGCTGTAGCTGGCCAAGTCACCACCACATTTCCAAACCTCCTCTCCGCTGGCCAAATCAAACGCGACCAGCGCCGATCCGTTGGGGATCACCCGATCGAGTCGCCCCGGCGCGATCTGTTGATCTTCCGGGGGGCTGCCACCGACGGGAACGATCACCATCGAATCCAACAGCAACGGCGACGATCCGACGCCGAAGAAATTTTGGACCACGCCATAGGCTTTGTTTGTCGAGACGCTCCATTTCAACGTTCCGTCGGCGAGATCGCGACAGCACAATTCGCCGTCACAGCCGAACGTGACGATCGATTTGCCGTCGCTGGTCGGCGTCCCTCGCGGACCGGTTTCATAACCGTACAGGTCTCGTTACTCCAGCGGACGCTCGACCGACCAGATCAAACGGGCATCGTTCAGATCAAACGCCCGCAACCGCTCGACCGTCTGCCGCC
>NZ_JBFHKV010001300.1:0-2102 GCF_041595215.1 Stieleria sp.
CGAGACGCTGTCGCCGCGCGAGACCGAGTTGCTGAAGACCGACAAGTCGTACTTCATCGACCTGTACATCATGAACGCCGATGGATCGAACGTCCGCCAGTTGACCGACGTCAATGGCTATGACGGCGGGCCGTTCTTTTCGCCCGACGGAGCCCGCATCTGCTGGCGACGATTTTCCGAAGACGGAACGACGGCGGAAATCTACACGATGGCCACCGACGGCACCGACGTCCGCCGCTTGACCGACATCGGCGCAATGAGTTGGGCACCCTTTTATCATCCCAGCAGCGACTACTTGATCTTCACCACCAACCGACACGGCTTCGGCAACTTTGAACTTTACTGCGTCCGCGCCGATGGCCAGGGGCAACCCGTTCGCGTGACCTACACCGATGGATTCGATGGCCTGCCCGTCTTCCTGCCCGGCGGCGACCGCATCGCGTGGACCAGCAACCGAACGGCCGAGAAACGTTCACAGATCTTTCTCGGCAACTGGAACGATGCCGAGATCCGCAAACGCCTGGGATTGACCGACCAAGACGACGCAGACCGACAAGCGGCACTCGATGCCGCCGAAGAATCATCGCCTCAATTCACGCCCGCCGACATCGCCCGCCACGTCGATTACTTGACGCGTCCGGAACTGGAAGGTCGTTTGACGGGGACCGAAGGCGAACGACGGGCGACCGCTTACGTCGCCGCTTACCTGGAAAGTTTGGGGTTTGTCCCGGCCGGCGAATCGGGCACGTTTTTTGATGAGTTCCAGTTCCCGGCGGGTTGCTCACTGACCGACAACAACACGCTCACCATCGGGGACCAGACCGGAACCTTGAACGAAGATTGGCGTCCGCTTTCGTTTTCAGCCGACGGCCAGATCAAGCCCACCGAGGTCGTCTTCGCCGGCTATGGCATGCGTGTCCCGGCCAGCGAAGACTCGCCGGAATACGATAGCTACGTCCACCTGAACGTGGCCAATCGATGGGTGATGGTGTTTCGAGATTTGCCCCAAGACATCACCCCCGAACGGCGACAGCAACTGGCGCGTTTCAGCTCGCCGCGCCGCAAAGCGACCTTCGCCCGCGATCTCGGCGCCAAAGGCATCATCTTCGTCGCCGGCCCGACCAGCAAAGTTCAGAACGAGTTGATTCGCTTTGACTCCACCGCCTCGGCCGGTGTCAGCATCGCCGCGATCTCGATCACCAATGCGATGGCGTCCAAACTGTTCTCCGAGTCCGACGGCGACCTGAAAGAACAGCAAACCCAACTCGACGACGGATCGCTGGCGATGGGCTACATCCTGGAAGGAGCGAAGGTCGCCACGACGATCGAAATCGAACGCAAAACGGGAACCGGACGAAACGTGATCGCCCGTCTGCCCGCCGGCGATAGCACCGCCCCCACATACCCGTTCGTGATGGTCGGCGCACACGTCGACCACTTGGGGCGTGGTTCCGGCAGCAACTCGCTGGCCAAGGACGACGAACGCGATCTGATTCATCAAGGTGCCGATGACAACGCGTCGGGAGTCGCGGCGATGCTGGAGATCGCGCAATACCTGGCAGACGAAAAACGGGCCGGACGGTTGAACGCCAAGCGGGACCTGGTGATCGCCGGTTGGAGCGGCGAAGAACTGGGACTGTTCGGCTCGCAAGCCTTCATCGAATCGTTCGAGACACTTTACCCCGATGCCCCCAAAGTCGAGATCGATGAAGAGGCCGAGCGTGCCGCGCGGGCTCACGGCATGACCACCAACGCCGCGCCGCTGACCTCCGCGATCGCCGCGTACCTGAATCTGGACATGGTGGGACGACTGCGCGAGAAACTGGTCGTCCAGGGAATCGGTTCGTCGCCCAAGTTTGAATCCTTGGTCAATCGTCGCAACGTGCCCGTCGGCCTGTCGCTGACGCTGGACAAGACCAGCACGCGATTGCCGACCGATGCCTCGGCCTTTGTCGCCCGCGATGTTCCCTTCTTGTCGGCGTTCACCGGCGCCCACGAAGATTACCACACGCCGCGGGACACAAAAGAAAAGCTGAACTATGAAGGCGCAGCGAGCACGGCTCGGCTGTTCGCGCTGATCGCCCGCGGCATGTTGACCGACG
>NZ_JBFHKV010001301.1:0-2099 GCF_041595215.1 Stieleria sp.
GCCCGAGCCGCGTGTGATGCGACCCGGATGAGATGTCGGCGAGTGTCGTGATGCGGAAGCTCAGTTTATCTCCCAGTACTCTATCGCCGCTACATTATCGGGTAGTGGACGAGGCGACGAGTCCTCCGTCGTCGGCATATTGGCAAGGACTCGTCGCCTCGTCCACTACCCGATAATTGAGCGGCGATAGAGTGCTAGGAGATGAACTGAGCTTCCGCGTCACGACACACGCGGCGCGGGCTTGGGCTATCATGCCGGGCAAGTTTTGAAGGACCAGACGATTCCTTCTCCAACTTCCCACCTTTGATTCCCGGAGCCCCTTGATGAGAAAGTTGTTGTTTGCCTGTTTGATGCTGGTCGCGGCATCGCCGGTCTGTTTGGCCGAAATTCGGACCAGCGCCGTGTTTGGTGATTCGATGGTCTTGCAGCGTGAGAAGCCGATTCACGTTTGGGGCTGGACCACGCCGGATCGTGGCGTCGAAGTCTCCCTGGCCGGAAATGCGGTGACGGTCAAAAGTGATGCCGACGGTCGGTTCGATGCGAAACTGCCTGCGCTCCAGGCCGGCGGCCCGCACACGATGAAAATCTCCAGCAACGGCGAGACGCTGACGTATGACGACGTCTTGATCGGCGAAGTCTGGGTGTGCAGCGGTCAATCCAACATGCAATGGGCGGTCGATCAGGCCAACGACGCGGACCTGGAATCCCTGTCGGCCAATTACCCCAACCTGCGTCTGATCTCCGTTCCTCGCGTCGGGACACAAGAACCCCAGCAGAGTTTTGAAGGCCGCTGGGAAAGCTGCACGCCCGAGACGGTCAAACAATTTTCCGCGGTCGGCTATTTCTTTGGCCGCCAGCTTCACCAGACCCTCGATGTCCCGATCGGATTGATCGACAACGCCTGGGGCGGTTCGGCGGCCGAAGCCTGGGTGAACCGCGACGTGCTCAAGTCATCAGGCAACTTTGACGAGTTGCTCGAGCGATGGCGCGAGACCGAATCGACCTACGATTACGAGCAGGAACTGGCCAAGTACAACAAACAATTGGCCGCGTGGAAGGAATCGGGCAAGGGCCGCAGGCCGTCGGCGCCGCGCAACCCGCTGGTCGGACAGCACCGACCGGCCAACCTGTACAACGGCGTGCTCTACCCGATCATCGGTTACACGATCCGCGGTGTCGTTTGGTACCAGGGCGAGAGCAACGCGGGACGCGCCTATCAGTATCGCGATCTGTTTCCGACCATGATTCAAAACTGGCGTGACGAATGGGGACAAGATGAGTTCTCGTTCTACTGGGTCCAGCTGGCCGATTACTTGAAAGAGCCGTCAGAGCCGGGCAACAGTGCCTGGGCGGAACTCCGCGAAGCCCAGACGATGACGATGTCCAAGTTGCCCAACACCGGCGAAGCGGTGATTTTGAACTTGGGTGAGGCCTCGGACATTCACCCCAAGAACAAACAAGACGTCGGCAAGCGTCTGGCGCGCTGGGCACTGGCCAAAGACTATGGCTATGAGATCCCCTATCGCAGCCCGACGTACAAATCGATGTCGATCAAGGACGGCAAGATTGTCTTGGAATTTGATCACGTCGGTGGCGGATTGGACACGTTTGACGTTTCCACGCCGCTCGGGTTCACGATCGCCGGTGAAGACCAAAAGTTCGTCGCCGCCGACGCCAAGATCACCGGCAAAACGACGATCGAAGTCAGCAGCGACGCCGTCTCCGATCCCGTCGCGGTCCGCTATGCCTGGGCCGACAACCCGGTCTGTAACGTGCAAAGCAAAGAGGGATTGCCGATGACGCCCTTCCGAACTGACGATTGGAAAGGCATCACGGCGGACGTCAAACGGTAATCAGCCGTTTGGCATGCCCCCGAAGGGCAACGCTGTGAAGCATTTATTCCCTGCGTATGACGAGGTGTTAGCGGCAGGGCGCAAGCCCTCCGGTCCCTCATCGTTCCCGAAACACCGGAGGGCTCGCGCCCTACCGCTAAAGAATGCTTCACAGCGACCCCGGAGGGTGTCGAAGCAAATGACGTGGGAGCCCTCGAAGGCCGCCTGCCGCGCCGCCACAGCATCGATTCGCTGCGACCCCGTTCC
>NZ_JBFHKV010001302.1:0-2097 GCF_041595215.1 Stieleria sp.
AAGCTGCCATCGGCGGCGACCGTGATGCTTGCTCCCCAGCGAGTCGCATCGTCGGCGACCAACACTCCGGTGACACCAGAAGCATCGTTGGCGAGCAGGCCAAGGGAAGCGTCGACGGAGAGCGTCTCGGATGCGTTGCCGCGGAAGTAATCCGGCACCGCAACGGCATCGGTTGCCGAGGGAAGGGCAAGCGACACGGAGGCGTGCCGGGTCGAAGCGCCGTTTGCCAAGTCCGCCATCGTCGCGGTGGCGATCGTTTGGGTCGGCGCAGTCGTTGCGGTGAAGCTGAACGTCAACTCGCCGGTACCGCTGAGTCCGCCTGCCGCGTCAACGGGTGAGAATTTGATGGCGGAGTCACCCGGCGAGTAGGCGACCGACCAGGACGCGGGGACGACGAAGTCACTTGCGGTGACGCCCGTGGCCATCGGTAAAGTGATCGCGTCGAGTCGTTTGCTGGTGTTGGCTGCGGCGGTTGCGGTGATCACATAGCGGTAGTCATCGCCCAACGGCGTGACCGAGCTTTGAAGTCCAGCTTGGCTTGCCGTGTTTCGGGTCCAGGTCAGCGCTGTCGGGGCACTTGTTCGGCCTTGATTGTCGGTCGCGCGAAAGTACAGCGCGTGATCGCCGTCGATAAACGGCGCGCCATGGATCGCGTTGACGTCGGACGGTGTCAACACGAACCGATCGGCGGTGGTGTACGCCGTCAGGTCAACGACGCGACCGGAGAAGTTCGGGTCGGTGCTGACTTCGGCGACGGCGATCGCAGTTTCGCTACGCAATCGCCCTTGAATGGTTGGCGGCGTGATCGCATGGTCGATGACACTCGTGATCGTGAATTCCGGTGGTAAAACGGCTCCGCGTGTGAAGACAACGGTCTGTTCCGTTCGGTTTCCGGCGGGGTCTTCCGAACTGACACGAAACTCATTCGACCCAACCTGCAGGTCGGTGATGAAGAAGAACGTGCCGGCGGCATCGGCGATCGGTGTTTCTCGCTGCCCGGGCATCGTGATTCGGCTACCGGGTTCGGCGGTTCCGATCAAGCTGACTTGGGCATCGGTCGTATGATTGGCCCGCACGCTGCTTTGGTGCAGCGGCATCAATTCCAGGGTAAGGCCCGATGGCGGGATCGCATCGATCGTCAACACCAGTGGCTCCGATGGGCCGGCCACGTTTCCCGCGGCGTCTTCGATGGTGGTGGTGACGTTGTACGTTCCGCTGTCGAGACTCGGTAACGTGTACTGTGCCGCGCCGGTGGAATAGAGTTCGCCGGACAGTGTTCCATCGACGTAGAACTTGACCAATGCTCCCCGCTGGGCAAACACACGCACCACAGGCTCGGTGTTCGACGTCAAGTTGTCTTGATCGCTGTGGCCGAGATCACTGGACGTCATCAGGTCCGGCGGGGTTTGCAGCGGCGGGCTTTGACGGTCCAGGTCAAACTGAAAGTCTGTGGAAGATTCATTTCCAGCCGCATCGGTTGCCCACAGTGTCAGCAGATGACGTCCGTCAGCCACGCTCTGACCGGCAATGGATTCCAATGTCGACAAGTCGATCATCAAGGCGTTTTCGACCAGGGCGGCTGTGACGTCGAGCGGCGGCGATCCGTTCAAAGACCCGAAGAGCGACACGATCGCCGACGCGTCGCGGACCGTGCCGGAGATCGTCGGATCCTGTGTGCGTCGATCGGTGGCACTGCGCCCGGTGTCGTTGACCAGGTTCACGTCGAACGTGGGACCGTCGGTGTCGACAAAGGTCAAATCGATTTCGACGGTTTGAACATTGCCCGCGATGTCCGTTGCCGTGACGACCAGCGGGTTGACGCCTGCGCCGAGACGGACATCATCGATTGTGAAAGCTCCGAAGTCATCGGCGTCGGCGAAGTTCGGTTTCCCCTGGATCTGCAATCGAGTTCCCGGTTCGGCGCGGCCGACCAATGAAACGATGGAGGAATCGGTATGAAGGGGACTGCCCAGGTCATCACGTCGCTGGGTTTCATCCAGTCCGATGGTCGGTGCGATGAACTTGTCATCAAAGGTGATGAAACGAGCCGCGGTGAAGGGGCTGAGATTGCCGGCGGCGTCGATTGATTGGGCGACA
>NZ_JBFHKV010001303.1:0-2095 GCF_041595215.1 Stieleria sp.
CAATTCGACGTCGGAGAGTCCGATTTCATCGTCTTGCCAGATCGCGTCCAAGTTGTTGTCCAGCCAGACTCCACCGCTGATCGAAACCGGCTTGGGCGTTTGGCTGGTCGTCGCGACCGCCGCCGCGCTACGGTTGGGGCGGCTGTCCGGGCCGCTGCCTTCGTCCGGCGGCAAATCCAGTCCGTGCTGCAGATGGGGCGCGCCGTAATCATTCAGAAAGATCGCGTCGGCGGTAGCGGATTCATAGTGCGGCGCTTCAAACACCGCTTCCAGAATCGAATCCTGAAATTCCTGCCCCGACGTGATGACGTCCAAGCGATCGTTGAAGACGGCCAGATCCAGCGAATTGCGCAGCACTTCGTCGACGTCGAGGGTGAATTCCAATCGATCGCCGGCGCGGAAGTTCTGCAGGTTCAAGACCAGCTCTTGCCCGCCATCGGCGACCGTGGCTTCCGCCGTCGCGATACGGCCGTCGAGCGTTTCGATCTTGATGATCTGGAAATCGTGCGCGTTGCTTTTGCCGCGGCCGCCGACTTGAGTGTCAAAGATCGGATCGCCGACGGAGATGCCATCGCCGTCTTTGTCGGTGCGAATCCGCAGTTGCTGCAGCTCGGTGTCCGCGGCGCCTCCGGTGAACGACAGGATAAAACGATCGCCTTTGGAATCGCTGCCCACGTCGTTGTCGGATTCCAGATAGTCCGTTTCCAGATACACGACTCCGACGTGAATCGGATCAGCGGCCAGCAACTCACGTCGCTCCAAGTGCTGCGGCCGAGGCGCACGACGCTTGACTTCCGACGGTTGCTTCCGTGATGAACGGCGAATTCGTTTGGGTTTCCAAATCACGAGCGCGGCACCTCCATGTGCCTGTACGAGTGGAAAAGGGGGCTTTTCCGAGTTTCTGCTCTGGTCACAAGCGGTTGATGTCGATGCTTTCGCCGCTCCCCCGGCGTGAAAGACCCGCTCAAGGCGATGTGTGCGTTATCGATCGATCGGGTTGTTGCGTTCGGCGATGCGTTCTCGGCCAGCTTTTAATCCGCCTAGGTCCCATCGTCTCAGTGTTGCGTCATATCCGCCAGAAAACAGAGCGTCGCCGCTGGACGCTAATGCGGCAATCGATCCGGTGTGCCCGCGCAACTGTTCGACGACACGACCGAGCGTCACGTTGACGATGCGGATCATGTTGTCACTGCCGGCGACGGCCAGGTGTTGGCGGTCCAGGATGCACACTGAAAACAGCTTGCCCGTCGTGACGGCGATGCGACCAATCGGCTTTCTAACGTCGGTATCGAACATCACGACGTAGCCGTCTTCGCCCGCGGTGACGATCACCGGAGACAATCCGTTGAATTTCAAATCGTGAATGCGACCGGTGTGGATCAGATAGTCGTCGATCAGTTTGTTGGTCGCGCGATCAAACAAGTGAAGATCGCCGCTGCGTCCGGCGACCGCCAACAGCTTTCCGTCGCCAGAATAGTCCACCGCACGCAGGTCGGTGCAGTCGCATTCCGCCTGCGGTTGGTTCGCACGTTTCGTACGAGTGAACAAGTAAACCTTGTTTTCGAAACCGACCGCGGCGATCTCTCGACCGTCCGGCGAAAACCGAACACAAGCCAGCGCCGGTGTGCCCTGCATCCGTTGGTCCACACCGAAATCTGCGTCGCGATTCCAAATGATCAGTTGCCCATCGTTGCCCGCCGAAACCAACCGATTGCCGGCGGGATCAAAATGCAACGTTTGAATGATGTCCGTGTGGCCCTGCAGCGTCGCGCGGACTTCCAACCGCGCCGTGTCCATGATTCGAATCGCATGATCATCGCCTGCGACCGCGATCAACTCGCCTCGTGGATCCGACGCGATCGCTTGGACAATCGTTCTGCCAAAATCCGAACTGACCGCCTTGAGTCGAATGATTTGACTTTCGCTCGTCTGTACCAATCGTTCAACCGCCGGTTTTGCTGACAATCCGGCCGCAACCGGGGTCTGCGGTTCGGTCGCCCAACCCGACGGTGTCCAGCGAAAACCTGCCATCGCACCGCCGGCCGCAGCGGTCAGTATCCAACGTCGTGACAGACCCGGTTTGACGTCCAAAGAG
>NZ_JBFHKV010001304.1:0-2095 GCF_041595215.1 Stieleria sp.
CCGAATCATCGATCGCATCGACGATCTGTCTGGAAAGACCGCGGCGCATTTGGCCCAGTCGTTCAATCGCTTCCGGTCCTTGATCGAAATCCAGGTGCTGTAGTTTTTCCAGGGCCGGGCGAAACGTGGGCAAGTGTATCGAAACCAGTTGAATGCGACTGCCGTGGTGCCAGTCCAGTTCGCAACCGATCCCGGCGACGGCTCTGAAATGGTCGTCCGATTGCCGGCCGAGGACGCGCGATGCACCCAACGGAAGCGGGCTTCCGATCACGATGTGGTGCACTTGCCGGCGTTGCCAGCCCAGTTTCTGGAATAGCGGTTCGGAAACCGCTTGGGGGCATTCTTGCAGCATCAAGACATCGATTCGGTTGTCGTGAATCAATTGAATGAGTTGCCGGTCATCCAGGGTGCCGCCGCCGACGTTGCAAGTCAGCACGCGTAGTGCCCGCGCGCTGTCGACTGGAGTTGCGCTTCGACGCGGCAGTTGAAACCCAAGAATCGGGATCAGGATGATGACGGTGTGAATCAAATAAATCGGCGTCAATCGCCACCGTAGCAGCAGGGTGACGGGGACCAGCAAGAGCAAGGGCAGCGCGACCACCCAGCGGGGAGAGAACAGAAAGAGCGTGACCAGCCAATGCGAATTCAGACTCGTGTGCATCATCGCGGCGCCGATGATCAACAACAACAGATACACAATCGCGAGAATTAGCGTTGCACGTTTCATCCCGCGATCCTGGATGGGTGGCTTCTGTGGTGACCGGAGTAGCCGATGACGACACGCATTTTACCCGCTGCGGTCAGTTGGATCTGATCGACCCGCTGAATTTCCAGTTGCGAGGAATCGCCGATATTTTGAAGGATCCGCTGACGGAGCGCCTCGCGGTCGTCGGCGTTCCAATGGTCGTCCACGACGAGTTGCAACCGGATGACGTCGCGCCGGGTCTGGACGGCCTGGAACTGGCGAATCGCCGGGATGTCCTTGATGATGTGGGGAAAAAACGCGCCGGGCAGGTGGCGGCCGTCGGGCAAGTGCAACACGTCCATCTGTCGCCCGACAATTTTTTCTAGCAACGGCAATCCGCGGCCACAATCGCAACTCCCCGTGCCCGCGACCGCACGGTCACCGATGGCATATCGCACAAACGGCATCGCGGTGTTGAACAGATCGGTGACTAAGATTTGCCCCTCGTCGCCGGGGGCGGACGGATTGCCATCGGCGTCAACGACTTCGACGATTAAGTTTTCGCTTGTCACATGCAAGCCCCGGTGACGATCACACTCGGCGGCAATCAAGGTGAACTCGCGCGAGCCATAGGTTTCGAAGACGGGTGATCCAAAGGCTCGCTCGATCAATACCCGTTGGTGATCGTACAGTTTCTCGGATCCGACGATGATCGATTCGGGCCGGTGGATTTGAAGGCCGCGTTCGTCGATCGCTCTGGCCAACACAAACAGCGGATTGGCGTACGCCACCAAGACCTTGGGGCGATAACGATTGAGTCGATTGACGTAGCGGCTGACATTGGATTCTGACAACTCAAAACTGTTCAACATGTCGCGTCGATAGAGCAATCGGGAGTACAAACACTCCTTCATGTGCTGGCGCCAGGACAGCTTGTTCAGATTGACACCCCACAGATGAGACTGTTTGGTGCCCGGGCAAGCCCCCGCCCAGCCGTATCCGCGAAAGGCCGCCGCCACGCGTCGGTCGTTGGCGTCCCGTTCGATCAAGAATCGCAACGGGGCGCCACTGGACCCACCGGTCGCCTTGGAAACGAACGCGACTGCCGGGTGGCGGGATCGAATGGCATCGGCGTTGTCGCGGATCATGTCGCGGGTGGTGATCGGCAGGGATCTCAGATCATCCAAGGACGAGACGGCATCCACGTCGATTCCGTGATCCGCCCAGCGATCGCGATACCAGGCCGAGTGTGCGTTACAGTGCGCCAGCAGGTCACGCAGTCGCCGCACTTGCAAGGCTGCGATTTGCTGCGGTGTCCACCACTGGCTGGTTTCCAATTCACGCCAGTGATCGAACGTTTTGCGACGTTTGAGTCCCGATTCGAACGCGGGCAGGATCCATTTTTGATAG
>NZ_JBFHKV010001305.1:0-2093 GCF_041595215.1 Stieleria sp.
GTATGAGGACGCAAAGAAAGAAGACGATCAAGCTAGCCTCTACTGCATTCCGATCGCCATCAAGTACGTTTATCTTCGCGACATGCACGACGAAATTGACGCGTCGCTCGCGAGGTTGGAATCGAAACTGGCAATCGGTGATGGTCCGTCGCAGCCGACTCGGCACGCACGTCTCCGGCGGATCGTCGAAGCGGTCGTTGCGGCGAATGAAAAAACGCACGGTGTACAACCGGCCCCCGACAGCGATTTGAGTGATCGGGCGGAGAATCTAAAGCTGTACGCGATCTGTCAACTGGAACAGCAGTTGGGGCTCACCGCGACCGAAAAGCAAACCCTGTTGGACCGGATTCGCTCTCTGTTCAACGCCGTCGACAGGATCGTTCACGAGGAACCCAGTGGGTCGGAGTACGAGCAGCAGCTGGCGGTCCAGCGTCAACAATTGGCGCGAAAGTACTACGACGAACTTTGGCAGTTGTTGCAATTTGTCGCGTTGCACGACGGTTACGTCGGGGAATCGATGACGTTCGAGAGGTTTCTTGACGTGTTGTGCTTGTTGGAGATGGAAGTCTGCAAAGAGCGAAAGGTTTGGGGACCCAGGAAGGCCTGCGTGAAAGTGGGGCAGCCGATCGACCTGAAAGATCACGCATCGGCCTATGCGGCGGACAAACGAGGCACGGTTCACGACATCACGCTCGGGCTCGAGACGTCGGTGCGCTCGATGCTGAAGGAACTTGAGGCGGGGTGCGCTTCGGTGACGGATGGCTGAACGCGATCCGGCGCTGGACGCGTCGGTACACTGTCGAGGCTTGCTTGCAGTCTGGACGTCGAGACCTGCTCGCAATCAAGGGTGACGTGCAACTTGCACAATCGACGACGAATCGCTGACACGCATCGAACGATTGAGGGAAAAATAAAATGGCCACTGCGAAATGGAACGGATCGATCATTGCCCAAAGCGACGACACGATTGTCGTCGAAGGGAATCACTACTTCCCTGCCGAAAGCGTCGACGCGGCGCGGTTGCGACCCAGCGACCACCAGACGACGTGTGGATGGAAAGGCGTCGCCAGTTACAAAAGCATCGAGGTGGACGGCCAAGTCAACGAGAATGCGGCTTGGTACTATCCCGATCCGAAGCCTCAGGCGGAGAGCATTCGCGGCCGATTTGCATTTTGGAAGGGCGTGGTCGTTGACGGAGACAGCCGCGCGGACCAGACGCCCGATGGGGCCGAATGTGAGACCAAGTAGTTGATCGATTCGACGAACGAGCCGGAGGTTGTGACGTCACTTCGCAAGTTCGTGATGATGCTTGCGTTGGTCATCGCCGGTGAGGCGGTGTTCTTTCTTCCGTTCGTCTTACCGCGGATCTTTCGACCGACGTTGCTGGATGTGTTCGGGATCAGCAACTTGCAATTGGGCATGGCTTTTTCGATCTATGGCGTCGTTGCGATGTTGGCCTACTTTCCCGGCGGCCCGATTGCGGATCGGTTCGACGCGCGAAAGTTGATGGCGATCGCGCTGGTGGCAACATCCGCCGGCGGTTTGCTGATGGCCGGGATCCCTTCGCTCAGCGTGGTGAAGTCGCTGTATGGATTTTGGGGACTGACCACGATCTTGCTGTTTTGGTCGCCGCTGATTCGTGCGACGCGTCAGTGGGGCGCTGGCGGATTGTCAGCAGACGGATCGCCAAGTCGCGCTCTGCCCGGGCGGGCGTTCGGGATTCTGGACGGTGGCCGGGGATTGATCGCCGCCCTGATCGCCAGCGTGTCGGTTTGGCTGTACGCGGCGTTGATTCCTGCCGATGTGCAAGTCGCCACACTGTCCGAGCGGTCTGGCGCATTTGGTAACGTGGTGCTGTTGTTTGCCGCGGTGACTTTCTTGTCCGCCGTGCTGGTGTGGTTTGCGCTGCCGCGAAAGCAAACGCGGACCTTCGAGACGAATTCCCCGAGTCGCGCCGACGCCGATGCCGGGATTGGGGCGGTGCTGCGAATGCCCGCCGTTTGGTTGCAGGCGATCATCGTTGTTTGTGCGTACGTGGCGTACAAGGGACTCGATGACGTGTCGCTGTACGCCAAAGAGGTGTTGTTGTTCGA
>NZ_JBFHKV010001306.1:0-2091 GCF_041595215.1 Stieleria sp.
AAAAAATCCGTGGGTTCGCGCTGCCATCCGTGGGCCCAGTAATCGTTCCACCGTTCCTCAAGTGACAGCCTGACCTTTTTTTGCGGTAAAAGTAGCCAGAGCGCTAATCGCGTGACAGGGCATCGGCGAGCGCATCGAGTGGGCGTTCAAGTTCCGTGTTCTGGGTGGTCAACGTGATCACTCGCAGCGGCGTGTCGGCGCTCGATGGAGCGACATCGATGTGGATCCAAAGTGTTTCCGGTGGCAGCACCGATTCGACGCGATCGGCCCACTCGATTAAAACCCACGTGTCTTTGGATTCGAACAGTTCTTCGACGCCCAGTTCCAAGAACTCGTCTTCGTCACTGAGCCGATAGGCGTCGAGGTGATGCAGACGAATCGGTCCGGCGGCAAGGTTCGCGTCGTAGCTGCATAGCAGCGTGAACGTGGGGCTGGTGACATCTTCCGGATCGACACCCATTGCCCCGGCAAGGGTTTGGGTCAACGTCGTCTTTCCCGCCCCGAGTGTTCCGACCAACCCCACGATCAACTGGGCGGGAAAGTGTCGCGTCAGTTGGTCGGCCAATTGTTGCAGCCGTTCCAGGTCGATGTCGTGAAGCGTCAGGGTTGGCATCGTTAAACTGACAGGCTGGTAGCCCGTCACACTTTTTCTGCGACGATCGGGGTCAGGGAATCAACCAGAACGCTCCGGTCATCGTGGCACCTTGGACCAGGGCACCACGTGCACTGATCGGGACCGGCGGCACGATCCAGGGTGCGCAGTTGCCGGGTCGATAATAACCCAACGCGTATTGGCATTCGTTCGGGGGATGGATTCCCATCTTATACGGCAGCACGGCAATGTTGGCGAAGAAGTGGGCTGAGGAAACGACCGGCTGCAACAATGGTCCGGCGGTGTGTCCGTATCGTTCCAAGTTGACTTGTTCAAAGTAACGCGGCTTGCTGCACAGGTTCGACGCTTTCCAAGTCATCGTCAGCGGTGCCCACGAGCGTGGTGTGTACGCGACTTGTTCGATCAAGCACTCTTTGGGCAGCCCCCAGTTTTCCGACAGGTAACCGAGGTCGCCTTCGCTGAGTCGCTCGATCGGCAATTCTTGTTTGCCGCCGTCATCGGTTTCGATGATCACTTTTTCGTAAGCCAATTCGACAAAGCGACCCGTGGCGATCACACGTCCTTCGATGCTGCTCCATGGGCGAGACGTTTGTCGGCTTTCGAATTTCTCGCGTTGCCGTTGGTAGTCTTGCGGATCAAACAGATCGGGACGGAACGGCGGACTGGGGTCCAGTGAGATCTTGTCAATCGTTTCCCGCGCGATCCGCGCCCGAAAGTCTTCGCAGGAGAGCTGGTTGGCTTTCAGCATCGAAGTGTCGCCGGGCTGTCGTCCCTGGGGAGCTTGCGTCTGGGGATCGTTTTGTTCGCGTTCGGCGCGGTTTTGGTCAAACGGATTCTGGAAAAAGCCGGGTTCGGCGTCGCCCTTGTCCGACGGGGAATCGGTTTGCCGGTCCCCTTGAGGCATGTTGGGATCATTCCACTGGGGAACCGATGGAGTCTCGGTCGCATCGGGGCCTGCGGGGGCGTTGAACGGTGCGGGGATGGCCGCATCGTCGGCGTCTTGGGGCGATTCGTTGGGCCTGACTTGTTCGCTAGGATCGCTCAACAGATCTCGCATCGACGAATCGTCATCAGCGGATCGCTGGCCGGGAGCCGGCAGACTGGGCGCTGGCAAGGTCTGTGCATCGGCCTCTGATCCACGCAACGCATTGGGCGGCAGCTGCTCGATCGCCGGCGGAGCGGCTTCAACTGCGGGCGGTTCGGCGGCGGGCAGATCGGGAAGACTGAATCTGGGCGCGGGGCTGTCGCCGGTTGTTTGGGGTGCCGGTGCGAGCGCCAGCCGGGCTGCGGGCGCGGAGTGACGCTGTGGGGCGTGACGCTGCGGGGCGCCGGCTCGTCGAGCCATCGACGCCGATTGGGCCGGCGCGTTGAGCCCTTCGGCGAAGGGGTTGTTGAAAAAATCGTTGGGCTGTGCGAGCCGCTCCGGCGGGGCCGAAGATCGGGTCGGGGTGCGACGATAGTTTCCGACCGGGGCCGAA
>NZ_JBFHKV010001307.1:0-2085 GCF_041595215.1 Stieleria sp.
AATCGTGCTCACCACTCCGTCGGGTCAAACCCTGACCGAAGCTGACATCATCGCCGCCCCGGACATGGCGATCGTCGAACCGTTGTCCGACATGACCCGACGCGTCGTCGTCGTTTCACAACCCGGTGCGGGCGTTTGGAATCTGACGGTCGACTCGGACATCGGAACCGGCCAGATTGAGTTCTTTGTCGTGTCCGACAACAACACTCCCAGCGGGGAAATCACGCAGCTTGCCGGCGGCGGGTTCGGACAACCCGTTTCGATTTCCTACAACGCTTCCGACAGCGACAATGACGCCGCGGTCTCGCTGTTCTACGATTCCGATGCGAGCGGGCTGGACGGCATCTTAATCGATTCCGGGATCACGCAGGCCGACGGGGTCGGTATGTCGACGTGGGACACGACCGGGGTGCCCGATGGCGAATACTTTGTTTACCTGATGATCGACGACGGGATCAATGCGCCGGTCATTGCGTATTCGCAACAGTCTGTCTCGGTCACCCATCGCCGTATCGATGGGCAGGTGTTCCATGACGCCAACGCGAACGCCGTGATGGACGAGGGCGAGTCGCCGGTCGCCGATATCGCCGTCTTCGTCGACGCCAACGGGAATGCCACGCTGGACGACGACGAATCGTTTGCGATCACCGCTGCCGACGGACGCTACCGATTGGCCGAGTTGCCCCAAGGCACCCACACCATTGCCATGATCACGCCGGCTGGTTTCATTCAATCCGCGCCGGCCGATGCAGCCGCACAGCCGATCGAACTTGCCGCCGACGGACAAATCGATGACGTCAATTTCGGCATCCGGATCGAGCCAGCCTCGGTCAGCGGTGTCGTCTGGCAAGACCTCAATCGCGATGGTTTTCGGGACGCGTCGGAAGCCGTTCGAAAGGGCGTGACGATTCGGTTGATCGACGAATCCAGCGGGATCCATGTCGCCCAAGCCGTCACCCCGCAAGACGGCCGTTTCGAATTTGCCGGCGTGGTGCCTGGCACCTACATCCTGGAAGTCGTCACGCAAACGATTGATCAGATCACGCTGCAGGATCGCCCCGGAAGCGATGCCCACGACAGCAATCTCGATCCTGTGACGACGCGGCGACGAATCGAACTGGTCACCGGTGCCTCGCTCACGTCGATCGACGTCGGACTGTTCAGCCGCTGGAATCACTTTGCCAATCCCTTCGACGTGGACGCCAATGGATTCGTCAGGCTATTGGATGCATTGGTCGTGATTAATTTCCTCGGCCGGTCGCAGGCGAATCAACCGTCCGGTGAAGCGTTACCCGATGACGGAACGTTCCCCGACGTCAACGGCAACGGCACGGTGTCACCGCTCGACGCTCTGTTGGTGATCAACCACGTCGCGATTGAGCAAGAAAACAAAATGCTGCCCGCCAACCTGATCGCCACATCGAGTTTGTTTCCCGGTCCCTGGCAGACGGAAGGTACCCGAAGCGATCAGGAATGGCGACGGACGACCGATCTCGAAATGCCGCCCGTCGACACCGACGTCAAAGCGAATTCGACGTCGGCGTCCCAAACAACCGAGAGCTCATTTCGTTTCGAAGACTGGCCGTCCGAAAATCAACAGACGGCACGTGACATCGACGAAGAAGCGCCACTGGATGAACTGCTCACCCGACTCGCGCAAGATCTTCGGCAAGCAGCGCTCGACGGACCGCCAAAAGAATGAATGGCGGTCTTATAAGGTGGCGTAAGCTTCCAGCTTGCGATCCCAGCACCGCACGCTGGAAGCTTACGCCACCTACCCAAGCCACCGATTTTCTTGTCACCTATTTTACTGTCTTGCCGTCTCCCCGCCGATTTTCCCGCCCACTCTTTTTCTGCCATCCCGCCTGGTGTCGCTGCTCTCCACCGGCCACGTTCAGACGGCCCCACCGGCGGCTTAGATTTTTCCGTCCAATCCCATTTGGTAATACTTGTGGGTGATCTTGTCTTGGTTTTCGAGCAACCAGTCGATGGAAGGTTCACAGGCCATCGCCTTGTGGATCGCCTGGGCCATGGCCTTGCGATGGATGTCGAACAGGGCTTTGTGGTCCAGCTTGTCTGCGGTCG
>NZ_JBFHKV010001308.1:0-2076 GCF_041595215.1 Stieleria sp.
GACAACCCGGCGTTGTTCGACCAGAGTTCGGAAACGTTCTCGGTGCCGGAACAGTCGACGGAGTTCTTTGTCAACGACGCAAGCGTCGTCGGTGATGTGTTCACCACGGCACCCGGCAGCAATCGCAACACCGGACGCACTGCCGACAGTCCAAAGCCATCGCCTCGACAGATCCTGAATCAATACTCACTCGGACCGGGCGATGTATTGAAAGTGGATACGGGTGAGTATTCGCTGCTTGGACCGATTCTGCTGTCCGGTGTTCTCGGCATCGGCGACGACGAGGGCTTTCTGTTGACCGGACCCGATCCACCGGCCGATGCAACGCTGCGGCTCTATCCGGTGGTCTCGGACAATCCGTTGCTGCACCTTGTCGACGCGGACGCGGTGACGAT
The DNA here is from genome assembly GCF_041595215.1 of Stieleria sp. Taxonomy (NCBI): domain Bacteria; kingdom Pseudomonadati; phylum Planctomycetota; class Planctomycetia; order Pirellulales; family Pirellulaceae; genus Stieleria; species Stieleria sp. The sequence continues at coordinate 396 of NZ_JBFHKV010001308.1, forward strand.
CAAGAACTTGGGATTGGTCGATGCCCAAAATGGGATCTTGCTTTCCAGCGGAACGACTGACGTCGTACTGGAGAATTTGTTGGTCACGGGACATTCCGGTGACGGGATCCATGGCGAATCCGGCACGTCGGTCACATCGCTGACCAACATCCAGTCGAACGACAACTCGGGCGACGGCATCGAGATCGCGGGCGTGGGCTCCGGCGTTCTTAACGTCGTCGCCCTCCGCAATGGCCAATCCGGTCTGGTCGTCAACGGCGACGTCGGGGTGATCGAGGGCTTGGACGCATCACAGAACGGTGGCAACGGGTTGCGAGTCACAGGCGCGATCAGCCGCCTCAGCCAATGGACGGCCAACGGGAACGGATTGCGCGGGGCACACCTTAACGGTAGCCCTGGCATTCTCGTCGAGACCGGTTCAGCATCCGGCAATCAATCGGACGGCTTGTATGTCTTCGCGGACAATGCAACCGTTCGATCCAGCGAGTTTGCGGACAACGGTGGATACGGGATCCATGTCTATGGCGACAATGCCCTGATCGGTCATGCCGATTTGACCGCCGGACTCGGAAACATTTTGTCCAGCAATCAAGGTGGTGGAATCCGAAGCCGCCAAGACGCGATGGTTGTCGGCAATCATCTCGCCGGGCACCGGTATTCGGGAACCTTTGGAATCGAGCTGTATCGGGGAACTGCGATCCATAACGTAATCGCGGACGGCCGCGTGGGAATCCTAGCGGACGACTCCGTCGTTTCCGAAAACAGGATTTACTACCATGCTTCGACCGGGATCGAGTCGACCGGCGCGACACAGATCGTCGGCAACACCATCTACTCCGTCCCCACTGGAATTCTCGCGATGGACGCGGTGGTAGCGACAAACAACGTGATCTACGACAACGCGACAGTGGGCATCAAGCTATCGGGTGCCGACGCATCGCGTTTGGAGAACAACACGCTGTATCAAACCTCCGGCTCGGGTGTGATTCTCAATGCGTCGACCGACGTGGTGCTGCGAAACAATATCGTTTCGGTCGTTGACGGAAATGCGGTCGAGGTATCGACGGTCAGCCAGCCGGGATTTGACAGTGACTTCAATCAATTCGAAGTCACTGGGACTGGGAACATCGGCCGGTGGGCGGGAATCCCCGTGCCCGATCTAGGCGGTTGGCAGATCGTCTCGTTCGGCGATAAGAATTCGTTCGTCGGTTCACCACAGTTTGTCGACGTGCTCGGTAGCGACGCAATGCTCGGTTACGTGGATTCACTTCATGACGGGCGTGATGATGATTTCCATCTCAAGAGCAACGTCGGCCGGTTCACGGGATCCCTCAGTCCGGTTGTTGACGCCGTGACGAATTTGCCCGTGTTCCTGGCCTCCGCTGAATTCGTGGACTCCGTTCAGTCCGCGGCGATCGATCGGGGCGACCAAGCCAGTGACTTTGCCAATGAGCCTGCCAACAACGGTGGCTATGTGAACTTGGGGGCCTACGGGAATACGACGCAAGCATCGAAAAGTCCCGCCGACTTTTTGTTCGTATTCACACCCAACGGCGGGGAAGTGTTCCCGGCGACGAAGGATGTCGATATCACCTGGAGGACGGCCTTGCTGGGTGGTGGAACGATGGTGGACATTGCACTCGTTCGAGATTCGGATCCGCTCTACAGCTTGCCGCTGGTC
>NZ_JBFHKV010001309.1:0-2075 GCF_041595215.1 Stieleria sp.
AGGTGAAGGCGACCGGGGTGGTGATGGGGAACGGTTGGCTGATCGATTCCCAGAGCGATTGTTGTTCCATGTAGGGAGTCAGCGGAACCAGAATGCTGAGCAGTTCGTGGTTGCCAAAGTTATTGCTTTCCCACCAATTCGCCACACCGCCGGGACCGCTGGTCAGCGGTGCGACTGGCGTGGTGCCACCGTAGTTCATCGGTAGGCGTTGATAGGCGGAATGGTAGTTGTGAAGTGCCAGACCGATTTGCTTGAAGTTGTTGCTGCAACTCATCCGTCGCGCCGCTTCACGCGCCGCTTGGACGGCCGGCAGCAGCAGTCCGACAAGGATCCCGATGATGGCGATCACCACCAGCAGTTCGACCAGCGTAAAGCCGGCACGCGCCGAATACCTTCGCATTGAAAACTCCAAGGTTATCGAGACAGAAGAATAAGATCTCTATTAGACGAGCAAATGGCTCTCGTCGCTCCAACTAATTTCCCATTTGCTTCGCCATTTCTTGATCGTATTCTGCCTTTTGGGCGTCCGACATCGCATCGTAACCCGATGCGATCGTGTCGGAATCAGTGGGTTTATCGATCGTCGTCGATCTGCCACATCCCGCGATCGCAAACGTACCAAGGATCAAGGAGAGCAGGAGGATCGCAGATCGCGTCATGATGTATCCGGTGAGCAGACGAGTCTGGCGAGGTGCCGTCGCGAGACTGGGACGAGGCAGAAATCGGAGAAGATCGATCGAAGCACATGCCGGAAAAGGACCGCAAAGCACGTGATTCCTTCCAGGATAGACTACACCTTGCCAGGTCGATGTACAAGCTTTGCCGCCGACGGTGCAGAATGGTCACCCTCGGTTCTACTTTGAACGGTAGGCTTCGATCGCCTCGGGCAGCGGGTACTGGGTCAGGTCTCGATCGCCGGGCCAGTGATTGATTTCGTGCAGCCGTTGGAAGCCACGTGTGACCAAATCGCGGCGCTGGGCGACGAAGTCGGGGTCCAGGTTGGCCAGTCCCATCGGTCCGTCGACGACCACCGACTCAAAGCGTGGGTCGTCGATGAACTGGGCCAAGACCGGATTGCAGCGGAGGTGGCGTTCGGCGGTCGTGTGCAGGGTTTCGGGGTCGAGCTGGCCGATGACGTAGCGCAAGTACAAGTCGCTGTCGATGATGGAGGTCACGTCTTGGCCACAGACGTCACATCGATAACCCTCGTCACACTTCATTACATTTCCAGCACGTCGAACATGTCGTACATGCCCTCCGGTTTGTCGGACAGCCATTTGGCGGCGGCCAAGGCACCGGCGGCGTAGCAATCGCGGCTGCTGGCGGCCACGTTCAGCTCGATCCGTTCGCCCAGCATGCCGAACACGATGGTGTGTTCACCGGGATTGTCGCCGACGCGGACGGCGTGGTAGCCGATTTCATTGCGGGTGCGTTGACCGGTGTGGCCTTCGCGTCCGTGCACGTGTTTGGTGTCATCGCCCAGTTTTTCGGCGATCAAGTCACCGAACTTGAGCGCCGTTCCGCTGGGGGCGTCGGCCTTGTAGCGATGGTGGCGTTCGATGATTTCGATGTCCAGGCCGCCCGGGACATCGAGTAGTTTTTCGGTGATTTGCTGAGCCAGTTTCATCGACAGGTTGACCGCCAGCGACATGCTGGGGGCCCAGACGATCGGGATGCTCTCGGACGCTTCATTGAGACGTTCGACTTGCGCGTCGGTCATGCCGGTGGTGGCCACGACCAACGCGGTTTCGTGCAGTTCGCATTTTTCGATGCAGCGATCGATCGCTTCGGGCAACGAAAAATCGATCACCACGTCGGCATCGTTGGGCCACTTGGACGACAGCGGGACATCCATGGTTTCCACACCTGCCAGATCACCGGCGTCTTGGCCCAGCAGGGGGTGCTGGTCATTTTCGATCGCGGCGACGAGCTGGAGCGTTTTGTCTTCCGACGCCAGTGCCACGACTCGGCGACCCATGCGACCCGCAGCTCCGTGGACGGCAATTTTCAGTGGAGTGGACATGATGGATGGGGAATCTCGCAAGGGAGGCGGCTTCGATGGGGGACACGGCAAC
>NZ_JBFHKV010001310.1:0-2071 GCF_041595215.1 Stieleria sp.
CAACCGATGCCGTCGCGGTGACTGATTACTTTCGCGGCAACGCATCCGAATCGCTCTCCGTCGACGCTTCCGGAGGCCTGCTCGGCAACGATGCCTCGGGGATCACCGGTGTGTGGCGCGCCGACGCTGCGACTCGGTGGGGAGCAAGCGTCACGGTCGCCTCCGATGGCAGCTTCACACTGGTTCCGGCGGATGTTTACACCGGAATCGGGCTGGGAGAATCGATCACAGACTCGTTCACCTACACCGTCCGCGCCGCCGACTTCAGCCTGCACACCGCAACGGTTTGGATCACGATCGAAGGTGAAAACCAACCTCCCGTCGCCGTCCACGACGAACCTTCCAACGCGGCGGTTTCGCTTTACACCCGCGCCGGTGGGTCATCGATCATTGACCCTGCGGATCTGCTGCGAAACGACATCGATCCCGATGTCAACGACTCGCTCGCGATCACGTCGGTTGAAGCAACCAGCCTGCTTGGTGCCGCGGTCACACTGTCTGGGGGCGACCTGTCCGCCGACCAGATCGTCTATGACCCGAGAGGCGTCGCCGCGCTGGATTCGCTGGCCGCCGGCGAACATCGGATCGATCGGATCACTTACACAATCAGCGACCCCAACGGTGTGACCCATTCATCGACCGCGAGCGTTTGGGTTCAAAGCCCGATCAACCTCGCCCCCAGCGCCGCCCCTGGAACGGCTCGCCTTACCGAAGACGGAGTGATCGATCAGGCCACCTTCGATTCCCTCCTCGCCGGTGCCGTCGATACCGACCATCTGCCCTCGGATCCGGAATTGGCCGCCGTGGAAGAAGTCGTCACTAGCTCGCTCGGCGCCATGGTCTCGATCCGGCCAGACGGAACGTTTACCTATGACTCCTCCGGCGTCCTCGCGATTCAATCGCTCTCCGAAGGCGAAACCACCGAAGACACATTCTTGTTCCGCGTCACGGATGGCCTGGGCCTCTCGGCCGCTCAACCGATCACGCTCACCGTCGTCGGCACCAACGACGCTCCCTCTGCGGTCGATGACGTGTACATCGGCGTGCCGGCAGACGGCCTGCTGACGACCAACATCGGCAACGGTTTGCTGGCCAACGATTTCGACAACGACTCACCGCCACCGCTGATCGTCGATCCCAGTCAAACCGCCTCGCATTCAGTCAGCGGCGCGGCGATCTCGTTACGTCCCGATGGCACGTTCGACTATGACCCGCAGGGTGTCTTTGACCATCTTGCCGAAGGCGAAACGGCAGTGGACACGTTCACCTACGTCGTCTTGGATGATCAAGGTGCCGAGTCGACCGCGACCGTGACCGTCGAGATTCACGGCGTCGACGACGCGCCGATCGCGGGCATCGACGACATCGAACGTGGCTATTGGACCGTCGCGTCACAGACGATCGAAGTCCCCGCCGACGAAGGTGTTTTGACCAACGACCACGATCCCGACTCGGCGTCCAGCGGCACCGTCTTGGCCGCCTCCTTCGACGGACTCAGCCAATACGGTGCACGAGTGACCGTCCGACCCGACGGCAGTTTCAGATACGACCCGACCGCCAGCCAAACGCTTCGCGATCTACAAGCCGCCGGCGTCGACGTCATCGACAGCTTCACCTACACGCTCACAGAAGTTCCTTCGTCATCCGCTGCCGGCCCGAGCGAAACTCTCAGTCCCGCTGCGCCCCTCGAATCCACAAGCGAGGGCGTGGTGGAGATCATCGTGCGCAGCGGTCCCTCGGCGTACAGCTTTGACGTCGTCGGCAAGGATTACGATCGAATCGGTTCCGGCGTCTCGATCAACAACCACGGCAACGTCGCCTACACCGCCACCCTATCGGGACGCGACACTCCGTTTATCTGGAGCGACGAGACCGGCGGGGCGAAACCGCTGATCCCCAATGAATTCCTGTTCGGCGACGCCACCGTCTCGTCACCGCCCCGCGGCTCAGGAACCGACACGCCCGAATTGCGATTCAGCGACAACGTGCAGCTGACCGACTTCAATCGTCTACTCGTCCAACGTCAGTTGAACGCCCGCACGGTCTCCGGCGTGATCCAGGTCGGTTATCC
>NZ_JBFHKV010001311.1:0-2069 GCF_041595215.1 Stieleria sp.
ACGAGTCCTCTGTTGTCGGCATACTGGCAGAGGACTCGTCGCCTCGTCCACTACCGCCTACCCGAAAACCAAGGTGCGGCGGAAGACGAGAGATCACACGGAAATGAAGGGTCTATTCGTCGAGAAACACGTGATCAGGTTGAACGGACTTGTACCATTCACGCCATTTCCGTTGAGCCGTTCGGACCTCGGCATTGGTCGGCTCGTCGGGCATACCGAAGCCTTCGAATTTTCGGCTGATAAAGCGTAGTCCGTCGCGTGCGTAGGAGCGGACAATTTGGTCGGGATCACTCAGTGCAAAGATCAACGCGGGGGCGACACGCAGCTCGTCGCTGGCTCCGAGCACCTTGGCCGAAACGCGTCGGGCCTGCCATGACCGGCTGCCGCGAAGCAGGCGAGAAAGTCGCTCGAGCTGCGCGGTTCGTTCCACCGGGTCGGTCGGCAGTTTCGCGTTGTCGATCATCGCTTTCCCGTCCAGCTCGTCGGCATTGTCGCTTTCGAGCAGTTCCAGCATGTTGGACACCGATTCGGCCGGCACCGGAGAAACCGCTTGGCCGTTCTGCATCTTCGCACCGCTGACATCTTCACCGAACCCGAAACCACCGATCGTCGAGGCACTGGCTCCGGCACCGAGCGACTTTTTCGTGCTTCGGATCAGGAACAAGATCGCAAAGCAGGTGTTGCCCGGTCCGAAGATGTGTTGCGTTTCGCCCCAGCCACCCTCGGGCTTCTGCGACCGCCTCAGTTCACCCACGATTCGGTTGTACCAATCCGGTTCCGACTCGATCGGCAAGCCCCGAGCGATGTCGAGGAAACTGCGATAACGTTCGGTGGTGTAGCAGGTGTAGTAGTAGTAACGGTCGTTGACGTGATTCGGAGTCGGGTTGGCTCTCAGCCAATTCTCCATGCGGCCGATCGCGCCGAAGATGGCGTCTTTCTTGATCCGAGCGTTGTTGGCCTTGCGGGCCGTGTTTTCATCATTGCGCAGCACTTTGACCGCTTTGGGTAGCCCGACAATGCCGGCTTCCTCGGCCGTTTTGCTCGATCCCCACATGCCCATGACGTCACCGGCGATCAACAGCGTCGCCCCGGCGGCGAGCGACATGCCTTCGGTGATCCGCTCCTGTTGGATCAAGCGACCTCCGGAGGGAATCTCGCCCTGGTAAGGCCACGCGCCGCGGATATCTTGGACCTTGAAGAACCACTCCATCGTCAGTTGCAGGCGACTGTAGTCGACCTTGTATCCGAGTCGGTCGAGCGTCCATAGCGCCAAGATCACGTATTGGGTTTGCGACGTGTCGCCCTTCTTTTCTTGCGGATAGGTGTAGGATCCGTGATCGGGCTGGACCTCGTCAAAGTAACGCAGCAGCGTGGTGAGTTCTTTGCGATATAAGTCCGGATCGACTTCGCAAAACAGCAACGTCGACACCGCCGCGTGGTAGTTGGATTTGAATTCCTGGCTCCGAGAAACGATGCCGACAAACTTTTTCGCCTGTTCCAGCCCCTCTTGCACCACCGGATTGGTCGGATCGGGTGCCGCTTTCATGATCGTGTAAGCCGCCAGAACCAGCTCACCCTCGTCGGTAAACTTGGTCGATTCCAGGTATCCGATCGCCCGGCTCACCATTTGCTGCACCGCCGGATCTTCCGGCTTGATGGCCTGAGCGGTGGGGCTGACGACGAGTTGCAGGGAGACGGCCAACAAGCCGCCGAGGAGGACGAAACGATTCTGGCGTTGCATCAGAGAGACCATGCTGACGTCGAGGAAAAGGCTGTCGCGGGCCGCAAGAGAAGGGGCCGGCACTGGATCGGACAAGTATAGCACAACGGGTAGAAAGTGGCGATTATGGAGTTGTCCGTCCGCACGGCCCGCGTCCCATCGACAAAATCGGCCTATTCACGCAAGTGGCCGATCCAACCGGAGGGATAATAGCGAGTAGCCGAAGGTAAACGCAGCGTCACCTCCGGGAACTGGCTGCAACCCCGTCCGGAAACGCGGTAATTGTTAGCGGTAGGGCGCGAGCCCTCCGGTATTTCGGGAACGATTGAGGGACCGGAGGGCTTGCGCC
>NZ_JBFHKV010001312.1:0-2068 GCF_041595215.1 Stieleria sp.
CCGGTCATCGACGCCGCCAAAACAGCTTCGGCGGTCTCAACGTCGCGGATCTCGCTGACCAGCAACACCTCGGCGTCCTGTCGAACCGCCGCGCGAAGCGCCGACGCCAGGGTCATGTCGCTGGTCGGCTGCAATTGACTTTGGCTGATCGAATCGATCACCGACTCGATGGGATCCTCGATCGTCAAAACGCTGCGCTGAAACCCGCTGCCGGCGATGTAGCGGAGACAGGCGTAGAGCGTCGTGGTCTTTCCGCTGCCGGCGGGGCCGGCGACGAGCAGCCATCCGTCACGTGAATCACACACCGATCGCAGTTGTTTTTCTGTTGGAGCATCAAAGCCGAGCTGATCCAAGTGTCGAATCGATTCGCGGTCACTGATGATTCGGATCGCGGCGCGATTGCCGTGCACCGTCGGGAAAATGCCCAGCCGCATTTCGTGTTCCGTTCCGCCCGCGTCTCGCCAACGAAGCGGCCCTTCCTGTGGAACGCCACCGCGATAGGACGGCAATCCCGACAACGCCATCAAGCGGGCAACCGGATCGCTTTGCTCGCTAGAGTCATAGGAATCAAATGGTTGCAGGACGCCGTTGAGCCGAAACGAGACCTCCCAGCGTCCCGATCGCGGTTGAAGGTGCACGTCACTCGCGCCACGAGCCAACGCGGCGGTCAAACATTCGTTGACCATCGCGATTGCGAATTCAGGGTCGGTGGATGATCGTCGCGATCGTGAGAAAGAAACCTGCATTCCGAATTCCAAAAAGCTCGCGTCACGGAGCACGCGTGATGCGGGAGATTGCTAAGCTATGGTTTTCAACCCACTGGAATAGACCATGAACCACCGCCGGTATCATAACGGATTCACGTTGCTGGAGTTGCTCGTTGTTGTTGGTGTGATTGGAATTTTGGTGGGACTGTTGTTGCCCGCGGTCCAAGCATCACGCGAAGCGGCCCGTCGGATGAGTTGTAGCAATAACTTGAAACAGGTGGCGTTGGGTGTTGCCCAGTATCACGATGCGTTCACGATCCTTCCGCCACACGGGACTGGGACGTTCAACAACACCAATGATCCGGCAGCGACCAATCAGTTTCGGCTGAGTTTTCTGGTGTCCATCACGCCGTTTCTCGGCAGCACGCCGCTGTGGAAAACCATCAGTAGCGAATGGACCGGACCACCGCCTGCGGGAGACTTACTCGCCGAGCAAGATGACTTCTATGACATGTCGATGGACGTCGACGACTTTAACGAGCCGGAACATCGCTATCCGAGCATGGGACCGGTTCCGTCAATGGGATCCTATGAACCCTGGGATCATGAGGTCCCAACGTATCGTTGTCCGTCGGATCCGGGCATCGGATCACCCGCGTTGGGGCGGACTAATTATGCGGCGTGCCTGGGTGACGCGATCGAAGGGTTGGATGAAGGATTGTGGCGTTATCAGGATTCGAAGTGGTCGCCCAGCGGGGAGGCACAGATGCAGGCGACCGGACGCGGGATGTTTGTTCCCAGGATGATCACCTCCTTTGACGACGTCACCGACGGTCTGTCCACGACGATCATGCTGGGTGAGATCGCAACCGACCTTGGCGACAAGGACATTCGAACGGTTCCGTCGGTGGAAAACGGATGGACCGGTGGCGTGTTAGACGATGTGCAACTCTGTCGCAGCCAGATCGATCCAGAGCGTCCACGGTTTTGGGATGCACGCGGCGCGGTTCAGCTGTCGTCGATTCGCGGCCAGGGAAGAGGTTATCGTTGGGCAGACGCGATGCCGTTGATGACCGGGTTCAACACCGTCCTGCCGCCCAATACGCAACTCTGTTTCGGCGGCGACTCAACAACGATCGGAACGTTATCGATGAGCAGTCGTCACCAAGGCGGCGGCCACGTCGCAATGGGCGATGGTTCCGTCGTGTTCCTGACCGATTCGATTGAGTCGGGTGAAATGAAAGGCACCGTGACCCTCGACGGACAAGGCCACCTGGCTCCCGGCAGCCCAAGCCCCTTCGGGCTCTGGGGAGCGTTGGGAACACGCAATCAGAACGAGATGGTTGGCGAGTCTCTGTAGG
>NZ_JBFHKV010001313.1:0-2068 GCF_041595215.1 Stieleria sp.
ACGCGATCGGCGGCGTCTTGTACGCCGGCACGTCGGACATCCAACGCAACATCATTGCGGGACTGCTTGGAGTTTGACGATGGCGGATCTGCTACACGAAAATCTAACACGTTCGACGTCCAAGACACCCGACCAAGTGGCATTTCACTGCGGCAACAACTCCGTCACGTACGCCGAACTGGACGACCGTTCGTCTCGGCTCGCGACCGTTCTCCGTGATCAGGGCGTGCGGCCCGGTGACCGCGTCGCGGTGCGTCTTCCAGCCAGCGTTGAAACGCCGATCAGTGTGTACGGGGCAATGAAAGCCGGCGCGGCCATGGTACCGGTGGATCCCTTGGCTCCGCCGACTCGGCTGTGCAGCATCCTGCAAAGCGGCCATGTCCGACATCTCATCACGACCAAGCTGGCCGAATCGGCACTGGACGAACTCGATCGCTGTGCCACACCACTCCAACACGTGATCGGCGTCGAAGGTGCGGATTGGCCGACCATCGACTTCACCCCCTGGTCGGCCCTCGATGCGGTCGCCCCCATCGATCCGATTCCGATGGACCGGACGCAACCCGCATACGTGATCTTTACCTCTGGTTCGACCGGCACGCCAAAGGGCATTGTGCACTCGCATTACAGCGGCAACAGCTACGCCCATCTGTCGGTCAAGACCTACGGCGTCAGCGGCGACGACCGAATCGCGAATCTGTCGCCGCTGCACTTCGACATGTCGACCTTCGGTTACTATTCGGCGGTGATGGCCGGAGCGACGACGGTGCTGATTCCTCCCTCCTACAGCATGCTGCCGGCCAGTCTCTCCGCGTTGATCGAATCGCAGCGAATCACGATCTGGTATTCGGTGCCCTTCGCGCTGGTCCAATTGCTTCAGCGAGGCGTCCCCGAACAACGGGACCTGTCCAGTGTTCGCTGGATCCTGTACGGCGGTGAACCACTCGCCCCGCGGCACGCACAGCAGTTGCGACGCCTGATGCCCGACGCGTGGATCAGCAACGTCTACGGTCCCGCGGAAGTGAATCAATGCACCTACTTTCACATCGCGCCAACGTCTCAGGGCGGACCGAAGGAACTTTCCGAACGGCCGATTCCGATCGGAACGCTCTGGGAACAGACCGAAGGCTTGATTCTCGATCCGCTGGATCAAATCATCCAGGGAACGGGGGTCGGCGAACTGCTCGTTCATTCCTCCACCATGATGACCCGTTACTGGCATCTGGGCTGTGACGACCCGGTGACGTTTTATTTTGATCTAGGCAGCGGAAAACGTTTCTATCGGACGGGCGATCTGGTACGCCGCGGGGACGACGGCGAACTGGAGTTCTTGGGCAGGGTCGATCGCCAGGTCAAAGTCCGAGGCTACCGGATTGAACTCGACGAGGTCGAACATGCGATTGCAAAACATCCCTCGGTCGTCGAAGCCGCCGCCTTCTGCGTCTCGGTGAATGAAACCGGTCGCTTGCTCGCCGCGGTGACGTTGCAGGATTCGAGTCGATCCGAAACGAGTGACCTCAAAAAGCAATTGGCAGAACAGCTGCCGCCTTATGCGGTCCCGGAGCAGCTTTTCGTCCGAGACGCATTTCCGCGGACGACCAGCGGAAAAATCGACCGTTTGAAACTGCAGCAGGAATACCACGCGTTCCCCGATTCGACCACGGACCGCGGCGTGACGCCGGATCCCGGCGGCCGATCGGTTGCCCCCAGACAAACACCGCGATGACGTAATGGCAATGCTTTTCTTTCGCTCCTTCATTCCCGCACCACGTAAGCCACGATGACCGACACCGACCCGATGCCCAAACTCATGTCTTTCATCCAGCATGAACTGATGGGAAATCAAGCGGATCCGATTTCCAAGGACGACGACTTGCTCGGTGGGGGTCACATCGATTCGATGGGAATCATGCGGTTGGTCGCGTTTCTTGAAACGGAATTTGGCGTCTCGGTTCCACCGGAGGACGTGACGATCGAAAACTTCGAAACGCCACGGACCATCGCAGACTATGTCCAAGCCGCATGCCGGGGCAGGAGCTGATTCGATTCATGCCGGCGACCGCAACCT
>NZ_JBFHKV010001314.1:0-2066 GCF_041595215.1 Stieleria sp.
AAACGGCGGCGGACTTCATGTGACGGGCCAAAGCGACTTGCTGATTCGAAACACCGAGGTGACGGACAACCAAGCGGCGCGCGAGGGCGGCGGGCTGTGGAACGGCACCGGCACGATGACGGTCGAAAATTCGAACATTCAATCGAACCAAGCCTTCGGGCAAGCCGCCGACGATGGCGGCGGAGGAATCTTTAACGATGGCGGTACGCTCGTCCTGAACCGCTCAAACGTCAGCGACAATTCTGCAATCGTCGGCAGTGGGTCTGGCGGAGGGTTGTTCAATCTGAACGGTTCGCTTGTCGTCACGGACAGCGAGATCACTGCGAACCAAGCCAGTCGTGCCGGCGGTGGCATCGAACAGACCGGTAATGCCGAGCTGGAACTTCGCAACGTCTTGCTGAACGACAACCGCGCCGGCTCCGCGGCGGCCGCCACGCCGGGAAATGGGGGCGGAATTCACATCAGCGGCGACGGAAACGCTTTGATCGTTGGTGGTCGCATCGAAGGGAACACCGCTGTCAAGGAGGGTGGAGGCCTTTGGAACGGTGGCGGCACCATGACAATCGACGATGCGGCGATCTTCGGCAACACCGCCAGTGGAGACGCGGCCGATGACGGCGGAGGCGGAATCTTCAACAATGGTGGCGACTTGGTCATCATCAACAGCAGTGTCAGCGGAAATCTGGCCGATGGGACGAGTGGATCCGGCGGCGGATTGCTGAGTCTGGGAGGCGACGTTTCGGTCTCCACAAGCACTTTCGAATTCAATGGCGCAAACCGCGCCGGTGGCGGAATCGAAGTGATTGAGGGCACCGTCACGCTGACCGACAGTAACTTGATCAACAACGATGTGGACGGAACGGCAACCGGCGGAATCGCGGCCCCCGGAAATGGCGGCGGGCTGCACGTCTCGGGACGCGCCGACGTCACACTCACCGGTGGGATCGTGTTCGGCAACCTCGCGGCAAGTGAAGGCGGCGGGCTGTGGAATCAAGCCGGTGGCACGATGATCGTCGACGCCGCTCGGATCGAAGCCAACTCCGCACTCGGCGACGACGCCGACAACGGCGGTGGTGGGATCTTCAACAACGGCGGCACATTGATCATCCGCAATGCGGAGATCGTCGGCAACTTTGCCGATGGCGCGAGCGGATCCGGAGGCGGTATCCTGAACGTCAATCGCGGCACCGTCTCGATCAGCGATTCACTGATCGCCGAAAACGTCGCCAGTCGGGCCGGAGGAGGCATCGAAGACGCGTCACGCGGAGGCGAATTGCTCTCGCAAGGTCCATCGTTGACGCTGACCAACGTCGACCTGGAGAACAACAACGCCGGTGTGATCGACGATGGATTTGGGGGAGGTGCCCTGTTCTCGTCCCCGGGCAGTGGCGGTGGGATTCATGTCACCGGAGCAAGTGATGTCGTCATCAGCGGAGGCCGAATCGCTGGAAACATTGCCGCCAACGAAGGTGGCGGCTTGTGGAATTCTGCCATCGGTCAAATGTCGGTCACCGGCACGGCGATCGAAGACAATTCAGCCGTCCGGGGCGGTGGTATTTATCAACAGAGTGCCGGCGCCTCTCGTCCCCTACGCGTTGAACTGACCAACCTTGCACCCGACGACGGCCCGACCGATAGCGGATTGTTCTTGACCCCCGTTTTCACCGCGTTCCACGACGGAGCGTTTGATCTGTTCGATGTCGGCGGGTCGGCATCGCCAGGATTGGAAAGTCTGGCGGAAGATGGATCAACCGCATCCCTGACAGCCGAATTCACTTCCATACAGAATTCAGGTCTGTCCGAAACGTTCGGTCGTGGTCCGATCGCTCCGGGTCAAACGCTCAGCCGTGCGGTCATCCTTGATCCTAGCGACAACCGTTACTTCTCTTTTGCATCGATGGTCATCCCATCCAATGATGCGTTCATCGGAAACGAAGATCCCGCATCCTTCCCTTTGTTCGGCGCCGACGGCAACTTTAACGGCACGGTCGACGTGATCGTCGCCGGAGCCTCCGTTTGGGATGCCGGAACAGAAGTCAATTCGGAAATGAACGCGGCGTTCTTCG
>NZ_JBFHKV010001315.1:0-2066 GCF_041595215.1 Stieleria sp.
CATCGCGACAAGTCGCCCTGCGGTCCTTGCTCGATCTCGACGATCCCGACTTGGTACCGACCTTGATCGGGTTGTTGAAAGTCGACTCGCCGCTGCGTGAAACGGCGATCCGTGGGATGGCGCAGTATGACGACGCCGCGATCGCACCGGCCCTGCTCACTGTGTACGAACAACTCAGCCCGGGCGAAAAGCGTTCGGCCCTGGCAACGCTTTGTTCCCGGGTGAAGCCGGGGATCGCCTTGCTGGAGGCGATCGAAGCCGAACAAATTCCCGGCACGGACTTGACCGCCGATCTGGTGCGTCAGTTGCAGTTCTTGAGCAACAAGAAGATCGACGCGATGCTGGACAGTGTTTGGGGAGTCGCTCGCGAATCGGCGGCCGACAAACTGGCGATGATCGAAGAGTACAAACAATTGGTCGCATCGACCGACCACCCGCCGGCGGACCTGGAACTCGGCCGAGCGGTGTTCGCCAAGACCTGCATGAAGTGTCACGTGCTGTACGGCGTCGGGTTCAAGGTCGGCCCCGACTTGACGGGATCGAACCGATCCAACCTGGAATACTTGTTGTCCAACATCGTCGATCCCAGTGCCGTGATGGCCAAGGAATACGTCCCGACGGTTGTGCTGGTCGACGACGGACGCGTGGTCAACGGACTGATTAAAGCCGAAGACAAGTTTTCGCTGACGATCCAGACGTCCGATGCCGTCGTCGTGATCCCCAAAGAGGAAATCGAACAGCGGGCAACGGCAGACAAGTCGATGATGCCCGACGATCAGTTGAAACAATTTTCGCCGCACGAAGTCCGTTCGCTGATCGCGTACCTGCGTGGAAAACAACAAGTGCCGATGCGAGCGACCAAAGAAAACGCCGCCGCGTTCTTCAACGGGACCGATCTCTCGGGCTGGCGCGGCGATCCGGCGCTGTGGTCGGTGGAAAACGGCGAACTCGTCGGACGCACCGATGGTTTGCAACGCAACGAATGGATCGTCAGCGACCTAGCGGCGTCAGATTTCCGCTTGACCGTCGAAGTCAAACTGGTCGACAACGCCGGAAACAGCGGCATTCAATTTCGCAGTCACGCCGAAGACGGCGAGGTTTCCGGTTACCAGGCTGACATTGGTCAGGGATGGTGGGGCAAGCTGTACGAAGAACACGGCCGCAAACTGTTGTGGGATCAGTCCGGCGAGCAACACGTCCGGCCCGGCGACTGGAACAAATACGAAGTCCTTGCCCAGGGGCATCACATCCAAACGCGGATCAACGATCAACTCTGTGTCGACTTGCATGATCCCGACGGCGCTGAAAGCGGCATCATCGCCTTTCAACTGCACAGCGGCGGCAAAACCGAAGTGCGCTTTCGAAACATGAAGCTAGAGATCTTGGAGCCGGAACAGGACGAGTAAGGCTTCGTTCAGCATCACGTTTTCGTCGAAGCGGTGGCGGAAGCCGCCCGGGGTTGGTCGACGGAATCAGCCCGCTTACTTGCCGTCTTGAATCGCAGGGGATGCTCAAGCTGGAAGCGTACGCCACTTGGGCGGGCTCTGGTCGTGAAACGATTGCTGTGAAACTGGGTTGCTGGGCGGTGGTTTTCGTTATTTTGACTTCGCGAAACCCAGCTTGGCCATCTTTTCCCGACCACGCCCATCGTGCAATTCGCGTAACCGGCAATCTTTCACAGGATTCGCCAGAAACCAGCTTCCGATTGTGCCGCGTCACATTTTGCAAATGAACTCACGCGGGTGATTTGCCGATCACCATAGACGGGCACCTAGCGAAACGCGTGTGCGACACAGAACGCCATCGAAACACAAACCGCAATGGAATGCGACGGTGAAAACGAATAATCTCATTTGGATTTCGGTGGCAGCGTTAGCCATTTCCACCGCATCCACGACTCAGGCACAAGTCCCTGAAGCCCCCGTACCGACCATTTGGCGGTTCATCGGAATTCCTCAGGGGATCCAAAAGATCCGCGACGTCACCGTGAACCGGCGTGGGAACTTTCCCGGCCTGGAGCGAAAGCCGCCGCTGAAGCGAATCGGTGACCCGGCAAACCTTGAATC
>NZ_JBFHKV010001316.1:0-2066 GCF_041595215.1 Stieleria sp.
ACGAGTCGGGGCAGGCGTCCGACATAGTTTCCACTCTCTGGTACGTCGCCGACCAATCCCGTCCCCGGGCCGACGGCGGCCGTGCCGATGCGTGGATCCGCCGTCACGTCGACCCCATCCTTCCAAACGGTGTAGTAGAGGTCTGTCTCGCCGGGGTTCTCGGGTAAGACGGCTTCGATCACGGCCGTGTTGCGACGGAAGTCGTTGCTGATGATTTTTGCCTGCCCCGCCACGGGCACCGACTTCCATCCGCCGGCCGGGCGTTCGGACGTTGCGATTCGAAGTTCCGCTTGTTCCCCATCGCTTTCGAAAATCCCGACGAAGCGAACCGTCCACTCGCCGGCGTCGTTTTTCTGCAGCGTGTCACCGAGTGCGTAGCAGGCCAGGCACGGGCTGGTTTGCACGGCGAGCGGTGGAGCTTCCTCCGCTTCGATCGTCATCGCATTGACACTAAAGTCGATCAGCCCACGCGCCAGCACTCCGACATAGCCTTCGGTTTGGCCGACGGGAACCTTTTGAGTCAATCGAACCGTGTCGCTGCCACGAGAAAGCACGACAGACAACTGGGCGTGTTGGCCAGCGGGGACCACGTCGACTCGCAGGTTGACGACATCGCCCGGCGACAAATCAAACGCCTCGCGTTCGGCACCGGCTTGTTGGCGCCCGGCCCCCTTCTTCGCTTTTCCGCGAGAGATCACATGGAGTTTTTCGTCGTCCGACCAAGCGATTTGGGTCGCATTGGTGACTTTGTTGAAACTTTCCAGCAGATTCTTCGCTCCGATCGCGATGCCCATCAGTCCATCACCGCGCTGGTACATCTTCCACGCAGGGTCGTCCCCTGGGGCCGGATCGGCAGCGTCGGCGTGGTAGACGAATTGGGCGTCGATCGAATACCGGCCGCTCAGAAACTGATCACGCCGATACAGAATCCCTGCCGGCAGTGAGGGATCGTACTCCGTCTCCATCACACCGCCCTTGGATTCAGCGTGAAACGGAAATCCGGTGCGGCGGGCGCGATCACCGACGTTCGACAACCGGCGACGTAAGCGACCGTTTTCGACTTTCCAATAACCCGGGTTCAACGATTCCCACTCGGGCGGATGAACCAGCGAGTCTTGCCGGGGGAAGGTGATTTCGGTCACGCCAGACTTGGATGCGGCGGTCGCCAAGCCGGCGTGCGCGATGGTCATTCCCGCCGAAGCCAGCGCGGCGGATCGTTTGACAAATTGACGCCGATCAATCGATGAGTCAGTCATTTATTTTCCTTCGGAGGCCCATTGCTTCATCAGGGCG
This sequence comes from Stieleria sp., assembly GCF_041595215.1. Taxonomy (NCBI): domain Bacteria; kingdom Pseudomonadati; phylum Planctomycetota; class Planctomycetia; order Pirellulales; family Pirellulaceae; genus Stieleria; species Stieleria sp. The sequence continues at coordinate 1,294 of NZ_JBFHKV010001316.1, forward strand.
ATGTTTTTCTGGACGGTTGTCAGCTGCTTGGGATCAAATTTTGGCAAGCTCAGGCGGTCGGTGTAGACCTTCATGTCGCTGTCGTACATCTGTTCCGATTCGGCCCGTCGCCCTTGATCGTCGGTTTCTTCCATCCAGACGTCCAGCCGTTGACGCAGCTCTGTTAGTTTTTCGGCAAACTGCGGATCGCCCGCCAGATTGTGAATTTCATGCGGATCGTTTTTCAGATCGTACAGCTCTTCGGCCGGCCGGGTCTGGCGAAACAGCAACTCCTGGGTGTCGTTCAGCTTGCCGGCCGCGTGCTCGTCTCGCAGTGCGATCAAGATCGCTTTGGCGTCCTTGTAGGCGCAGGGTTGCAAGTAAGGCCGCTCGGGCAGAAAGTTGCGGATGTACTTGAAGTCCTTGGTGCGGACGCTGCGGATGTGGTCAACGGTTTCGTCACAACGATCCCGGGCGGCAAAAGCGGCTTCGCGCGGAGCGTAGTCATCGGCCAAGATGTCGCGGGCCTGCATCGAGTTGGGGATCGCGATGCCTGCGGCGGCGAGCGACAACGCGGCAATGTCAATGTGCTCGACGACATCCTCTCGAACGGTGCCGGCTGGAATGCCCGGGCCGGCGATCACCAGCGGGACGTGCAGCCCTTCGTCGTACAGAAATTGTTTGCCACGCGCGTGACTGATCCCGTGGTCGGTCATGAACAACACGATCGTGTTTTCCAGCACGCCTTCTTTTTCCAAGCGGGCCAGCACTTCGCCGACCATCACGTCGGTCAT
>NZ_JBFHKV010001317.1:0-2061 GCF_041595215.1 Stieleria sp.
GCCCCTCGGTCAGCCCCTTTCTGACCCTCGGACATCTGTTGCCCAGCATCGTTCGCTACTTCAATCGACACCCCTCGCTGTCCTACCTTCACGCCACCGACTCGGTCGGACCGTCCAGCCAGGCACCTCGGGTGGACGAAAGTCTGCATCACGATCTGTCAGATTTTGCGCTCGCGCTCGAACTCCTCAAGCGAACCGACAGCCCAACGCCGGACACGCTCTGGAATAGCCTCGCACCGTTTCTGGCGGATCCCTCCGGGAACAGCCACCGAGCCGAAATCAACATCGAAAAGCTTTGGAATCCGTTCTTGGGCGGGCGAGGCTGCAACGGGCTGGTCGAATTCCGCGCGTTTCGCATGGCACCGTCTCCCGAGACCACGGCGGCATTGGCGGCCCTGCTGCGGGCCATCGTCACCATGCTCGCCGAAGCCCCGTTTGACGAACCCCTGTCCGACTGGGGATCGGAATTGCACTCGCGGTTTTCGCTGCCGTATTACCTGCATCGCGACCTGAAAGAAGTCCTCGCCGATCTCGACACGGTCGGTCTGGGGCTCGGTGATCCGCTGGTCCAATTACTGCTCCGCGACCGCGACCTGGTCCTCGCCGAACGGACGCTCGGATCGGCGCATCTGGAAATCCGCAGGGCGCTGGAGTTTTGGCCGCTGGTCGGCGATGTTGCAACTCAAGAACGCGGCGGATCGCGGTTGATCGACTCCAGCACCTCGCGGATCGAAATTCGACTGCGTCCGACGGATCCGAATGAACCGCTGGATGACTGGAACGTCACCGTCGGCAACTGGTCGATCCCGCTGCAGCGCGTCGAAGATGACCAAGGGGAGGTCGCACTTGTCGGCCTGCGCTATCGAAGTTTCGTCCCGCTCCGCGGACTGCACCCGACCCTCGGCGCCCAGTCACCGCTGACGCTCTGCTTTTCACACCCCCGCGCCGGTCACTGGCATGTCTCGCTACATGACTGGCACCCCAAAAGCGAACCCTACGCCGGGCTTCCCGCCAACGTCGATGAAGCCCGTCAGCGGCGCGAACAACGCTGCGTCGTCGAGCCGATCGATGCAAAGACGATCGCCTCGACGGTCTCGCCACCCGGCGATGCCGTCTGCGATCACGTCGTGGATCTCCGCTGGCAGCAACCCAAGTCGTAGTGATTCCGACCGGTGATTCAGGCACGGCTGATCATCAGCGGACGTCAGGCCCTTCGCCTAACCGTCCGGGCGAACCGAGCTTTTGATGCCTGCGGAACACAACCGTCGCGATCAACCCCGTGATGGCGAACGACGTGACCGCCGCAAACAGGTGCCGATGGCCCATCTCGCCCGGCGATCGATCGAGCAGCCAGCCCATCAGCGGCCCCATGAAGACGTCGGGTGTGTAACCGATGACCGACACGATTCCGACCGCCGTGCCGGTCCGTCCCATCGGCACGCGACCTTCTTCCATCAGCGCAAAGTACAACCCGCGAAGCGCGAATACGGCGGCACTGGTGGTAACCAGCGTGGCAAAGAACAACACCATCGCTCCGGGCGGCAGCAAGCCGGCGGCGAGCGAACCGGTTCCCACAGCAATCGCGGCAAAACACACCAGCGTTGATTTCGAAACGCCGAATCGATCGGCAATCAATCCGGCGAGAACAGCTGCCGGCGGACGCATCCACATTGACACCGTGCCGATTGTTGCCGCCTGCACTTCATCGAACAACAACACCTCTTTGGCGTACAGCGACACGTCATCGAGTCCCTTGTACGCCACGTACGCACAAACAACGATGATCGCCTGCAACCAAACGGCGGGCATTCGCAGCACCGCCCCGATCCCGGCATCGGCGTCGGCGCGACTTGGGGAATTCGCCTCGAAGGTCCGCGTTTGCTTTCGCGGCAGCGCAAACCAGACCAGCACGGCGGACAAGAAAGTCACCGCGGCAAACAACAGCACCACGTTACCAAATGCGCCAGACCGCTCGGACAGTGTTGCGACTTGTACATCGGCAGGAATCAACGCCGCGTACAGCCAAACCGACACGCTGGCGATCAGGGCGGCGATCAATCC
>NZ_JBFHKV010001318.1:0-2057 GCF_041595215.1 Stieleria sp.
ATCGCCAGACCGCCCGTCGTGCGGTTATAGTTTAGCAGCGGTCCATGACGGAAGTACTTTGGAGAGGTAGAGACGTGCAGCGAGTTTGCCAGTTCGGATTGTTGATTGTTATCGTCGGTTGCGTCGTTGAAGCTTCGCCGGCGCTGGGGCAATCGCGTCGCGATGCGGAGAGCCGCGACGGGATGGTGGTCGCGGTGTCGCCCGATGCGGCGGAGGTCGGTGCGGAGATTTTGGAGCAGGGCGGCACGGCGGTCGATTCGGCGATCGCGACCGCCTTTGCCCTCGCCGTGACGCATCCATCTGCCGGCAATCTCGGCGGCGGTGGGTTCATGCTGGTTCACCCGGGCGACGGCAGCCCGCCGTTGATGATCGATTATCGTGAGAAAGCACCGCTTGCGGCCCACCGCGAGATGTTTGTCGACAATAACGACACGCACACCCATCCGTACGTCGGAGTGCCTGGAACGGTCCGCGGGATGAAGTTGGCTCACGAACTGTACGGTTCACTCGCCTGGTCGTCTCTCGTCACGCCCGCGGTCACGCTGGCCCGTGACGGATTTGAGATCCACGCCGGCTTGGCGGCAGAGCTGAACCGAGAATTGGGTCGCAGCACCAACGATGAGTTCCGCCGGGTTTATGGCAAACCCGACGGGACCGATTGGGCAGCCGGTGACCGACTCGTGCTTTCCGACCTCGCCGCGACGCTGCAGCGGATCGCCGAAGACGGCCCCAATGGGTTTTATGCCGGAGAGACGGCCGACTTGATCGCGGCGGAAATGAAAGCCGGCGGCGGATTGATTTCGACCGAGGATCTGTTGCGCTACCGGGCCCGGGTGCGACAGCCGATCCGATGCCGGTTCCGGGGTTACGAAGTGCTGTGCCCTCCGCCGCCGAGTAGCGGTGGGATCACGTTGACACAGATGCTGGGGATCGCCGCGACCTTTGACCTCCGCCGCTGGGGGCGATGGTCGGAGAAGACCAACCACGTGATGATCGAAGCGATGCGGCGGGCGTACGCCAATCGCGCGATGTATTTGGGTGATCCCGACTTTGTCGAAATCCCCAAGCACCTTGCCAGTGCCGATTTCGCCAAATACATGGCCAGCACCATCGACTTGGACCGAGCCACACCCAGTCGTCTGTTGGGGCCGCCGCTGACCGAGCCGGACGAGAGTCTTGAAACCACGCACTTTTCCGTGATCGATCGTCACGGCATGGCGGTCAGCAACACCTACACGTTGGAAGCCAGCTACGGCAGCGGGATCGTCGTCCGCGGGGCGGGTTTTCTGCTGAACAACGAAATGGGTGACTTCAACCGCCGTCCGGGAGTGACCGATACGAAAGGCTCGATCGGAACGGCTGCCAACGAAGTTCGTCCGCAAAAACGAATGCTCAGTTCCATGACGCCGACCATTGTGCTGAAGAACGGACAACCGTACCTGATCACCGGCAGCCCCGGTGGCCGGACGATTATCAACACGGTGTTCTGTGTCACCTTGAACGTCTTGGAATTCGGAATGACCGCGCGCGAGGCTGTCGACGCGCCCCGCACCGATCACGAATGGTTTCCCAATCGCGTCCGATTCATGGGCGCCGACGATCCCGAGTATGCCGCGTTGGTCGAACAACTTCGCAAGCTGGGGCATGACATTCAGGACACCGATCGCCAAGGCGACGCCAACACGATTTTGATTTCCGATGGCAGCTTCATCGGGGCCGCAGACTATCAATTCGGAGCCGCAATCGCACCGGACAGTAAGCCGTGACGGAATGGCTTCACGCTTTGCCCCGATACCGCTAGGTCAAGCGTCAACGGCGAGGCCGCTCGCGCTGGCGCGAACCGGCTGATGGCAAACGATGATCAGCCGTTTGGCGCGAGCCTACGGGCCGATCGAGCACTACAGTGGTGCCGCCCGGACGCTGGCGCGAACCGGCTGATCTCAAACGATGATCAGCCGTTTGCCGCGAGCCTACGGGCCGATCGAGCACTACAGTGGTGCCGCCCGGACGCTGGCGCGAACCGGCTGATGTCAAACGATGATCAGCCGTTTGGCGCG
>NZ_JBFHKV010001319.1:0-2055 GCF_041595215.1 Stieleria sp.
GAATCGATCGTCGTTGGCGGTCCCCGACGTACGCTCCATCTGGATCAGTGGCTGGCCCGTTTCACACTGGAACACCCACAGCCCGGGATCAGCGTTCGGTTCTTGAACGGAGGTTGCGACCCGGGTGCCGTCGGGGCTGACTGCCACAAACCGGCGTGATTGCAGACGAACATCGGGCAGCGCAATCGTCGTGATCTCGCGCGAATCACGAAGGTCCCAGACGCGGACTTCCGTCGCACCGGCCGCGGCGAGCACGTTTCCGTCGCGGCTGAAATCCAGGTGCGGTGGCGTGCGGGAATCCGCAACCGCCAGCGGTCCCGCGGTGGGCGTTCCCGTTTGCACGTCGATGACGGTGATCTGCGATTCGAGTTCTCCATCGACTCCATCGGCCCGTTTGGACAAATAGGCGGCCAACTGTCCATCGGCCGAAAACGCCAGGATGGGTCGTGAACCGACATCGGGAAGCGAGACCAATGGCAGCGACAAGGGTTCAGTCGACGCCACCGTGTACTTCTGAAACCGGAGTGTCTCCACGGGGGGGAGAATCATCCAGACAACCAGGGCCAAGATCGCGATCGAAATGATGGCAAAGCGAATCATGCGACCCTGCGACCGCCGCTTGTCGGACGCCGAAGCTGACGAATTCATGGTCTCTCTCAAGCCGAGTGCGTGGGGGTGATGGAGAAATCAGAGCATCGCGCGGAGACACGTGCAACCATCGTTCTGCACCGACACCAAACGTTGGTGTCTAGGTTTTCGGCCAATACCGCTAAATCGACATTGATGGGCGCCGCTCGCGCTAGCGCGAACCGGCTGATGTCAATCGATGATCAGCCGTTTGGCGCGAGCCTACGGGCCCCAACCCAAGGAAACGACGCTTCACTTAGCGGTGTGGGCTATAGCCGATTCCCGTCCCCGCGGAACGCCAAGGGCGTTGTGAGGAACGCCTCAAGGCTGGATACCAACGGTTGGTGGCTAGACTTTCGCATCTGGCACGATTCTCGATTCGGCCTATATTGAACCATTCACCTCTCCCATCGCCTTCCCCCTGCCCCCAGTGATTGAATTCATGCCCGCGCTGACCATGATCGTCTCCGCCGCGGCGATCATCGTGCTCGTCAAGTACGGGTTGCTGCGTGGCATCGACCACATTGCCGGGGCGATGAATTGGAGTGCCAAGGCGCGCGGCCAATTGACCGGGTACGCGACCTCCGTGCCCGAATTCGTCTGCCTGGTCGCCGCCGGGCTGGCCGGGGTCTGGGAAGCAGGCCTGTGGAACATCGCCAGTTCCAACATCATCAACGTCGCCCTGATGTTGATGGCTGTCACGTTTTATCGACAGTTCGGCAAACTGTTCAACATGCGGTTCCTCGATGAGATCGTCTTTGCCGGTCTGGCCGTCGCCGTCCCCATCGTGCTGATGCGATTGGGCTTGGACAGCCAGTGGTATCTGATTCCTATTTTGTTGGGATTCTTTCTCGTCTATCAATTCGTCGACAAACGCGTCAATCGTGCCGTCAAAGGCGAGGAGGAGGTACGGGAGGCGGTCGGCAGTCTTCACATCGGGATCACGCTGGGAGTGACCACGCTGATTGCGATCGCGATCGCCGGAATGTTTTTGGGCGAGGCGACCGCGACGGTCGTCGACGAACTGAAAGTGCGCCCGGCCATCGCCGGCTGGATCCTCGGCGTCGTCACCAGCATCCCGGAAATGGTCAGCTTCTTCGCCGTCTACGCGGCCTCCAAACGAGACGGACAACTCGGTGAGCTCAACGACACCCAAGAAGCCCTCGACAACCTGACCGGTTCCAACATGGCCAACGTGGGATTTGTCTACCCCGTCGGCCTGTTCGCCTACTTGATGGCGTTGTTTTTCTGGGCCGGCTAGTGCTCTGTGTCGAGCGGAAAAGGGGTCGAGCGGAAAAGGGGTCAGGTACCAAAACCCAAATGGCCCAAAGGGTGCTTCGCATTTTTGGTACCTGACCCCTTTTCAGCGGCACCCCTAACTCTAGCCGGAGCACTAGCGTCTGAACTGGAGCAGCTGGTCGATGTAGA
>NZ_JBFHKV010001320.1:0-2055 GCF_041595215.1 Stieleria sp.
CGGCACCAAGACCTTGCCGCGGTTTGTCCTTTGGAAAAACACGGCCGATCCCGCCGACGGCTATGTCACCGGACTGGAACCGGCCACCAACTTCCCCAACCAGCGTTCCTTCGAAGCCTTGCATGATCGGGTCGTCAAAATTCAACCCGAACAAACCGTCTGCTTCCGAGTCACCATCGATCCCTTGTCGGATCCCGAATCGGTCGCCGAAATGGCCGAGCGGATCCGAAAACTTGCCGGTGACCAGCCCCCGCTGATTCACCCCAGCCCGCGACCGGGTTGGTCGCCGGGGGCTTGAGAGTTTCAAGTTTCAAGTTTCAAGTTTCAAGTTTCAAGTGTCAAGTTTCAAGGTTCAAGTTTCAAGTTTCAGGTTGCTAACAGCTAACAGCTAACAGCTAACCGCTAACCGCCTGCACGGGCCAGCCTTGGGCCCACTGCAACTCGAATTGCGCCCGGTTGTGGTCGACGACCGCTCGCAGGTACGCGCGGCTGGCGGTTTCCAACGCCTGCAGCGACTGCAGCACTTCCAGCGGCAACCCTTCGCCGTCGCGGATCCGCTTGAGATTGCGATCGTAAGAATCCAGCGCGAACTCGATCGCCCGCTCGGTCGCAGCGATTTGGCGATGGCGCGACTGCACCCGGGCGTAGCCTTCGCTGATCTCGCGGGCGACCTGATCCATCACGCGGATCCGCTCGAACTTGGCTTGCTGGACGCGCGCCGATTGCTCCCGCCGCGCCGCTTTTTCGCCCAGCCCCAAGTTGCGGACCTGCCACGACATCACGGCATCGAGGTCGTATCGCCCGCTGACATCGTCGAGTTCGTTGCCCAGCCCGCCGCCGAATCCGCCGGTGCTGAATCCCAACAACACGCTGGGCACGAAGGGTGCGTACTTTTCGCGGTTGTAGGCCTGGCAGGCGGCCGCGACCAGCGCCTGCGACTCCTTCAACTCGGGACGCATCGCAAGCCCGGTCCCGATCAACGAAGCCTTGTCGACGTCGACGGACACCAGCTCGATCGGAACCACCGTGACGTCCATCGGTGTGATCCGCGGCTGGCCACGCAGACTGATCGCTTGAGCCAACCGAGCCGAGGCGACGGCGGTTTGTTCCTGGGCGGCGATCAAACGGTTTTCCATCAACGCCAACTCGGTTTGCATCCGATCGGCGTCGGCCTTGAGTCCCTGGCCGGCTTCGGCAAAATCACCGGTCAGCTTGGCCAGTTCCCCCGTCCGCGTCTTGGAGGCTTCCAGAATGCTGACGTCCTGATGTGCACTCACCAGATCGATGTAGGCCAGCGCGACCGTCAGCAGCTGCAGGTTCTCGGTCGCGTTGGCGGCGTGTCCGCTGGCCCAAGCGGTCGCCTCGGCCACCTTCGGCTGAAAGATCGCGTCGGCCAGATGAAACTGCGCCACCAGCCCCGGGTTGGGAGTCGTCCCCGCCCCGGTCGCGCCGGTTCCCAAGCCGTATTGAAAGGAGTTGCGATTGACGTCGACGACCGAACCGTCGCTGGCTTGGTAGTTGCCGTCGTGACGATGAAAACCAAACCCGGCTTGAATCGACGGCAACCACATCGCCTCGGCCTGGGCCAGTCGGGCGTACGCTTCTTGGACCCGCCACCGCGCCAGTCCGACCGCCGGATGTTGGCCGGCCACCATCGCCAACGCCGACGGCAAGTTCAAATCGACCGATGGTTCTGCCACTGCGTCGACCGGCACTGCGTCGACCGGCACTGCGTCGACCTGATCGATGGGCGGTGCAAACCCGGTCGGCTCGGCAACCGCTTCCGACTCGCCCACGAACGGTTCGTTGGCGATGTAGTCGACCAGCGTCAAGCTGTCCGCCGGCGCGTCGGCAACATCGATGTTGGCGGTCGGCGGCTGCAGCGGCACTTCGACCGCGGGGGGGACACTCCGCGCCTCGGGGATGTGGCTCACCATCGCAGGGCCGGTTGCACATCCCACGCAGCCGATCAATCCTAGAGTCAGTAGTCGCTTTGGCATCCTGCCGCCTATCGGTATTGTCCATCGATCCCATTGTCGCCGTCGCGTCAAACGC
>NZ_JBFHKV010001321.1:0-2055 GCF_041595215.1 Stieleria sp.
CTCCGCCTGATCGGCCGGCAGGAATGCGACGGCATCGGCGATCACATAGCCGTCGGTCCCGTCGTTGCGGATCGTCACGACCGCGTCTTGGTCGGCGGAAAACTGGAACGTACCCAACTCATTCCAAGGCGGCGTGTCCGATCGTTTTCGCTGGTCGACGATCAATGATTCGCTTCCCTCGGCGGTGATGAGGGTGACCGGGATTTTCGCGGCCCGACTGTCGCTGCTGCTGTAGGCAAATCGCACGGTGTAGCGTCCGCTGGCCGGCAGACGTTTGCGAAACTCGATCGACAGCGATCCCTTGTTGGTGTTGTTGTCGTGGACGTAACCCGAACCGATAAAACCTTTCGTGTACGTGGATCCCACCCAGTCGCCGATCTTGGTCGCTTCGCGGTCGTCGACGATGATTCCATTGTTGTCGCCGTCCTTTGCCAGTTGCAACGCTTGTGTCGCTTCCTTCACTTGGCCCTCGATCGCAGCGACCGTTGTGCGGTGCTGGTCGAGTGCTTGCCGGTGTTCGTCCGTGGTCGGCAATTCGACGCGATTCCAGGTGCTGACGTATTTTTGCGATTCACCGTTGAGGGTTTGGGTGCTTTTGAAAATCCCTGCCAACGCGTAGTAATCTTCGGTGGGGATCGGATCGAACTTGTGATCGTGGCAACGGGCGCATCCGAGCGTCATGCCGAGGAACGCGCGGCCGATCGTGTCGATCTGTTCGTCGACCACGTCCAACGTCAATTTCTCTTTCGCCCGCTCGCTGAGCATCTTGGGGCCGAGCATCAGGAACGTTGTCGCGACGATGTTGTCATGACGTTGTTGGTCGGTCGCGGCGGGCAACAGGTCGCCGGCGACTTGTTGGCGGATCATTTCGTCCAGCGGCCGATCGCTGTCAAACGAATCGATCAAGTAATCACGGTACCGCCAGGCTTCGTGGAAGGTCGCGTTGAAGTCGCTGCCGTTGCTGTCGGCGTAGCGGGCGACGTCCATCCAGTGCCGCGCCCAGTGCTGGGCGAAGGCGCGTGAGCCGAGCAATTCGTCGACGAGTTGGACCCACGTTTCTTCAGTCGGCGATTCCGCCCAGCGCCGCTGGATGGATTCGGACGGCGGCAAACCGGTCAGGTCAAAGGCCAAACGCCGCAACCGAATCTCGGCGGGCGCGGTGCCGACCGGGTCGACTCCGTGTTCAAAAAGATGTTTGTCGAGCTGGTGGTCGATCACGTTTTCGCCGATCGCCGCTTTGGATGCTGGCGAAAGTGGTTTGCGGAAATCGGTCAGGGGGCGAAAGGCCCAGAACCGACGTCCCTGCTGCAAATCAATTTCATCAGCGGCCGGACGGGGCGACCCGTTGGCGGATTTTGTTCGCGGGTCGATCGCGCCGGCGTCGATCCAGCGGACGAAATCGTCGACCACCGCGGCTGGAAGCGGTGCGTCCGGTGGCATTTCGCTGGATTCGTAGCGGATCGCGGAAATCAGCAAGCTCGCGTCGGCATCACCGGGGCGGATCGCCGGTCCGCTCTCCCCGCCATCACGCATCGCCGTGGCGCTGTCCAGCCACAGAGCGCCGCCGATTGCTTCGGATTCACCGGAGTGGCATTCGTAGCAGTGCTTGACGAGAACCGGGCGGATCTTGGTTTCAAAGAACGCTTCGGAGTCCGCGTCGATCGCCGTCGCGGTCCCCGCGACAGAGGACAGCAATGCAAACAACGCCGAAGCCACACAGCGGGAGAGGAGGCAGCGAGCAGAAGTGGAGAATCGCATCGGGGCGGGCTATCGGGGAGACGGCGATGCAAACGGAAGGCCCCGTAGCCTAGCAGGAATCCCCCCGCCACGCCAATTTTCCCACCGGGGACAGACCCCGGAGGTTCCGCGCCGAGGGTCCGGGGACAGACCCCGGGAGGCTGCGCCGGGATGCCAGGGGGCGAATAGGACCTATGAGACCGATGGGACACATAGGTCCTATTTTTTCCATCTGTCCTATTTTCTCGCCCGACGGGCACCGGGGTCTGTCCCCGTTGGGCTTGGGGTCTGTCCCCGATGGGCTTGGGGTCTGTCCCC
>NZ_JBFHKV010001322.1:0-2049 GCF_041595215.1 Stieleria sp.
AGCAATTTTGCCGGGTTAACGATCGAACAGTGTAACCACCGATGGCAGCGCGAACCCACGGATGACAGGGTGCTAAAAATCAGTGGGTTCGCGCTGCCATCCGTGGGCCCCGTTTCCGTGACGACCACAACCCCGATACCGCTAAGCTAACATCAATGCGGTGCCCGGACGCTGGCGCGAACCGGCTGATATCAAACGATTATTAGCCGTTTGGCGCGAGCCTACGGGCCCACGCCAAGGAAACGACGCTTGATTTAGCCGTGAGTATCAAGCGACGACGAAACTCCCGCCGAACAACACGCCTACGACGCGACAAACTCCAGGATTCGAACCGCGTTGCCTTGGCTGGCACCGTTTTTCTTTTTCGAAACCCTCAGCTTCATCTGGTGTGGACCGTCCTCCAGTCCCGACTTCAGCACGACGGTTCTCGGATAGTGCAGTCCCTTGCTGAAGCGGTGGAACAGGTCAGCGGCGTGCCAGTCGCCGTCATCGATGGAGAATTCGACGACGCCGGCATCGGGGCCAGCCAAGACGAACAGTCCGATCGCGGTTCCGGTGAAGGTGACCTGCAGTTCCGCCTCCGGAACCGTGGCGACCGTCAGGGGCCGCCCGGCAAACCGTTCGCGAAACGAGCCCTCAATGTCTTTCCACTTCGGCTCGACATACGACCATCCGCTGCCCATCGCAATCGCGTCGCGGGGGAGGAATCGGCCGCGCCAAAAGCTGGTCGGGTCGATCGGCGGCGGCAGCGGGTGGGGGGCGAACGTCTGGCGGTTGGCCGACTTCGCTTCGGCCAGCGAGAATCGGGTTTGGCGAAAAACGTCTTCGATCAGATTCGCCGCGATCCGATTGCCTGCCGGTTTCGGGTGGACACCGCCGTAGATCGCCCACGTGGTTTTTCCTTCGGCGATCTGCTTGGCCAGCTCCACCGCCACGTTGCAGGTCGAAACGTTGTAGTGCTTCGCGACCGCGTCGTGGGCGGCAATGCTTGTCGGTACCTCGCCGTTTTGGACCTTTTCCAACATGGATGGATTGACGAAGTAGGTGATGACGATGTCCACCTGGGGCAGGCTGGACCGGGCCGAGCGAATCACGCCTTCCATGCCCCGCAGTGCGTCTTCATAGCTGTGGGCGGCATCTTGGTCGTCATTGACGGCGAATTCGACGAACAGCAAATCGGGCTTGTGGCTCAAGACATCCGACGGCAGCCGAAATGCCCCAGTGTGCGAGCAAGTGGATGACATTCCCGCATTGATGAAGTTGAACTCGGTGCCGGGGAAGCGAGCCACTAAGCTATCCATGACCATCGGTCGATAACCGTTCATCTCCGTGATCGATCCGCCGAGAAACGCGACACGTCCTTGCCCGGTCGTGGTGAAGACTTCGCGGCTGCGATGCAGGTCCCCGCGGACATGCACAGCGGTGGGGGGCAATGAACCCGCACGCTCCGCGTTCGAGGGCGGGTCATCGGCCGGGCAAGTCACCGCGGCGATGAAAACAGTCGCGAAACTGCAGGCGATCCGAACGGAGAGTGAAAGATTCATGATGTCCTTGCGGTATTGACGACTTCGGTACTGACGAACCGAGTGAGTTAAAGGAGAGTTAAAGGATTGTCCAGATCGTAATTTCTGAGAACATAGAGTGCCAAACCGGCTTTCTCCGTTTTCCTATTCATCCCCCGTTATGGCAGGTCGCATGGATTCACCATTGATCCTCGTTGACGACAAGCACGTCCCACTTTACCGCATTGTCTGGGTCGCCGACCTTCCCCACTGGTGCGGCGACAAAGATTGCGAGCGCGAGGGCGAATACGAAATTCGACTCGATGTGGAAGAATCGGTCTGGACCAGTCTGCGTGGACGCGACGATGTGCTCGCCAGTTTGAAAAAATGGTGCGGCGATCCCGAAGACGACAACGATCCCCTGTTTTAGCACCGTGGGGTAAGCATCCTGCTTGCCGACGTGGGGTAAGCATCCTGCTTGCCGACGTGGGGCAAGCATCCTGCTTCGGTCGCAAGCTGGAAGCGTACGCCACTTTTATTTTCATCA
>NZ_JBFHKV010001323.1:0-2049 GCF_041595215.1 Stieleria sp.
TGGAACAGCTTCGGCAAAAGAAATAAACCAGCGACGAGGGCACCCGCCGCATCCGCGGGTGCTTTCGTTTTGACACCATCACAGTTTTGGTTCCGAATGGTCCACGCCATTCGGTGACTCACCTCGACGGAACCCCGGTTCAGATCGAGTGTCCCCCCAAACAGCGTTTTTGACATGAAGACTCGCCCCGTCGCATCCCTGTTGCTCCTCGTTGCACTGGCAATGCCATCCCTCGGCGTGACCCCCGCCGACGAAGCAGCATCCCGCCCTTCGGACTCGCCGCGGAAGCCTGACCTGGCGGTCTATCCGCCTGAAATCAAGCTCAACTCGGCTCGTGACTTCCAGTCCTTCGTCGCCGTGCTGCGGCGTGATGACGGAATCACCGAAGACGCCAGTGATCGTGTGATCTGGAAAATCGCCGATGAATCCAAGGTCAAACGAGACAAGTTCCAACTGTTGCCGTTGGCCGATGGCACGACCGAATTGATCGCGGAGTATCTCGGCACCGAAGTCCGCATCCCCGTCACGGTCTCCAACTCACAAACCAAACCGCCGATCAGCTTCACCAAAGACGTGATGCCGGTGTTGACGCGGTCCGGATGCAACACCGGTTCGTGTCACGGAGCCGCCCGCGGGAAAGATGGATTCCGAATGAGTCTGTTCGGTTTCGATCCCGATGGCGATTACCTTCGCATCACCCGTGAAATCGGCGTTCGCCGCATCAACCTGGCGATCCCCGAAGAAAGCTTGTTCCTGAAGAAGTCGATCGGCGCGGTTCCGCATACCGGCGGCAAACTGTTCGACACCGATTCGGATTACTACGCCACCGTGCTGGAATGGTTGTCCGATGGGGCACTTGCCGATCCGGCCGACAACAAGCCGCCGACCGTCGATTCCGTCGCGATCTATCCGCAACAAGCGGTCATCGAAGGCGAGGGTTCCACCCAGCGGTTCGTCGCTGTGGCGACGTACAGCGATGGAACCACTCGTGATGTCACGCGCTTGGCCGCCTTCACGTCCAACAACTCCGGCACCGCAGCCATCGATGACACCGGCAACGTGACTGCGGGTCGACGCGGAGAAGCCTTTGTGATGGCCCGCTTTGACACACACACCGTGGGCAGCCAAGTGCTCGCTCTGCCGACCGACTTGGACTACACGCCGCCGAAAATCACCGGCAACTACATCGATCAATCGGTCGGCAAGAAGCTGCAACAGCTGCGGATCCTGCCGAGTGGTTTGTGCAGCGACGAAGAGTTCATCCGTCGCGTGACGGTCGACATCACCGGCATGCTGCCGACTGAAGAAGAGTACCGCAACTTCGTCGCCGATCCGGCCGACGACAAACGCGCCGCCCTGATCGATCGATTGCTCGAACGAAAGGAGTTCAGCGAAATCTGGGCGATGAAGTTTGCTCAGCTGTTGATGATCAAGAGCACCAACCAGGTCAGCTACAAGTCGGCCTTCTTGTATGCGAACTGGTTGACCGACAAGTTCGCCAAGAATGTACCGATCGATCAGATGGTGCGCGACCTGCTGACCAGTACCGGTGGAACGTTCACCTCGCCGGCGACCAACTTCTATGAGATCGAGCGTGACACCCTGAAGACCGCCGAGAACGTGGCGCAGGTGTTCATGGGGATTCGCACCCAATGTGCCCAGTGTCACAACCATCCGTTCGACCGCTGGACGATGGACGATTACTACGGGTTCGCGTCCTTCTTCTCGCAGATCGGCCGCAAGAACGCCGAGGACTATCGTGAGAAAATCGTCTACAACCGAGGCGGTGGCGAAGTCAATCACTTGGTGACGAAGAAACCCGTCCCGCCGAAATTCCTCGGCGGTGAAGCACCCGATACGCGTGGGAAAGATCGCCGCGCGGTGGTAGCCGAGTGGCTGACCAGCCCCGATAACCCGTTCTTCGCCAAGTCGATCGCCAACCGTGTTTGGGCCCACTACATGGGCGTCGGACTGGTTGACGAAGTCGATGACATCCGCGTCAGCAATCCGCCCAGCAACCCCGAGTTGTTTGAACTGTTGGGCGAAAAA
>NZ_JBFHKV010001324.1:0-2041 GCF_041595215.1 Stieleria sp.
CAGCGAAACGGAATCGCCTAAAGGCTAAACACCAACCCGCGCTGGTGTGCAGGCTTTAGCCGCCCACACTCGCTGCGGAGCAGCGAAACGGAATCGCCTAAAGGCTAAACACCAACCTGCGCGAAATTAAACATCGCTTCTCAATCCTCCTTTGACTCCCACTTGGTGACTCGTCATGAACCAAACCCTTCGAGCCTTCGTTGCTCTACTTGCGTGTTCGATCGTGCTGACCACCAACGGCCGTGCCGCCGATCGACCGAACATTGTGATCATGTTGGCCGACGACATGGGGTTCGGCGAGTTGCAGTGTTTGAATCCCCGTCGTGGCAAAATCCCGACGCCACAATTGGATGCGATCGCCGACGGCGGCATGGTCTTTACCGACGCCCACAGCGGTTCGTCGGTTTGCACGCCGACCCGCTACGGTCTGTTGACGGGGCGCTACGCGTGGCGAACACGTCTGCAAAGCGGTGTGCTGACCGGCGGTCCGTCCTTGATCGACACCAACCGGCTGACCTTGGCCAAGCTGCTGTCATCTCAGGGGTATCACACCGCCGTCATCGGCAAGTGGCACCTCGGCATGCTGTTCGATGGACAACATGTCCCCAAAGCGGTCCCGGTCGGCGCCAAGGTCACTCACGGCCCGATCGACCGCGGCGGATTCGATGAGTTCCATGGTTTTCATCATGCCCGACAAATCGAAACCTGGATCGACAACGACGTCGTCACCGAAACGATCGAGCCGATCGAGATGCTGCCGCGACTAACGCAATCGGCCGTCCAATACATCGAATCGCGCAAAGACCAATCGGAACCGTTTTTCCTGTACGTGCCCTGGAGTTCGCCGCACAGCCCGGTCGTTCCGACCAAACAGTGGCAAGGCAAGAGCGGGCTCAATGCACACGCAGACTTCGTCATGCAAACCGACGACAGCTTCGGCAAAGTCGTTGACGCGCTCCGTGACAACGGCCTTTTGGACAACACGTTGATCCTGTGTAGCAGCGACAACGGAACCTCGGGACCGACATCGAAGATCGGTCAGCTTCAAGAAATGGGACACTTTCCCAGCGGCGATTTGCGAGGATCCAAAGCGGACATTTGGGACGGCGGCCACCGCGTCCCGTTCCTAGTTTCCTGGCCGGGCGTGGTGCAACCGGGTTCCCGATCGAACGGGCTGGTCTGTTTGACCGACGTCACACGCACGGTCGCGGACATCTTGGATTTGGAACTGCCCGACAACGCCGCCGAAGACAGCATCAGCTTTTTGCCGTTATTGAAAGGAGAAACCGAACACGATCGACAGGACGTCATCCATCACAGCGTCAGCGGCTACTTTGCGATTCGCCAACACAACTGGAAACTCTCGCTGTGCCCGGATTCCGGAGGATGGACGGGCGCCCGACCGTCCAAAAAGTCCTGGGCAAAATACGAGAAAGAAGGTTTGCCGATGGTGCAGTTGATCGACATGGACGGGGACTTGGGCGAGCAGACGAATCTGGCGAGAGACCATCAAGGCAAGGTGGAGGAACTTCGTGAGCTACTTGAAGAACAGGTCAAACGCGGCCGCAGCACTCCCGGATTGCCGCAAACCAACGACGCCGAGATCGTGATCAACAAGCGGCCGGGCAAGTGAAAGCACAGAAGGGAAGGAACCCCGGCGGGCAACGCTGTGAAGCATTTATTCCCTGTGTTTGACGAGGTGTTAGCGGCAGGGCGCAAGCCCTCCGGTCCCTCATCGTTCCCGAAACACCGGAGGGCTCGCGCCCAATACCGCACAATCGACAAGGCTTTGACAAGCGCAGAGCCCTGCCGCTCACAAGTATCACTCCGTTTGGTGTCAAAGGAGGGCGGCAGCGAACCGAGTATCCCGGAGGGATGCCAGCGAGTAGCCGGAGGTCAGCGCAGCGCCACCTCCGGGAAGCACGTCCCACCATCCCCTCGACCCCGGACGGGGTCGCAGCGAATCAATCCGCCGGCGGTGCGGCAGTCTGCGTTCGTAAAGGAGTTGATCGGTGAGCTTGTGCGCGCGGGCTGGCCGGGG
>NZ_JBFHKV010001325.1:0-2036 GCF_041595215.1 Stieleria sp.
ATCGACCCGATCCCGACCGTGGGATAGGCAATCGTCACGCACAGCGTGACCTACTTCGCTACTTTGTTTCCATCGCTTCGCGCAAGGCAGCGGCCAACTCGCGCAGCTCCGCTTCGGTAAACGCTTTTTTGCCAGCCAGTCGTGCCGCCCGCTTGGTCCATGCGACGTCGATGCCCGGCGGCAGGTCTTCCAGCGCGAACGCCAATGCTCCCGGCACCCCTAAAAAATTAAACTCGTCGGCGTCGACATGAATCTGACGCGTTTCGTGTGTGTTCCACTTCGTCACGCGGATCGGCTGATTGATGATCGCCATCGGATGCTCGTCGTCGCTCGGCGGGACGAGCAACCAGGTCACCAAGCCGCCTTCGCCGGTGGCTTGATCCAGGTACACCAAATGGCGTGTCAGGTACTTGCGGTGTTGTCCGTTGCGCAGCATCACAGACGGCGCATCGAACATCGCCAACGCCGGGCTGTGGGCGATCAACGACACGTCGGCGAGTTGTCGCTCGTTGGTCTTCAGCACTTGGCGAGCGACAAAACCGAGCGGCACGTCCAAATCCGACGCGGTGTCCGAGGAGATGATGATTCGGCCGGCGGGACCTTCGACACTGTAGCCCACACCGATCTGCTTCAGTTCGTACTGACCCTGTGGCGTCGATTTCTCGACCCGCGCCATGATCGTCAGCGCGCACTTGGTTGCCGCGTCACGGATCGATCCGCTCAGCGAATCGATGTCGCCGCTGTTGATCTTCGGCGATGCGACCAAAATCTGCCGATTCCATGACACCGGCTCGGATTCATCCGTCACCCGCGTGCCGGGATCGACCACCGCAATCGGGGTCGGCTGAAACAGCGCGTCGTTCGCCGCCGCGGGACGATGAACGGAAATCAGATGCGATGTGAACCACACCCCGATCAAGGTCCATGCGAAACGCAGCGTCGGAGACACGGGGCGTGGGATCGTCAGGCGTCGCGGCGCTGGGCCGTACTGCATCGATTCAACATCCGTTAGAGTGTGAGTTTGTTTCATGACCACGTCGATCACTTCCAGATGTCCCAGCACCGTTCCGAATCTCCATCAACGCCGGCGGGTGAAATTCCCTCTCCACAGTCGGATCCATCGGCTCCGGGATCAAGCGTTTCCGCTCCCGTGCTGATCGAAGGGCGACAGGTTTGTCGCCATTATGACGAAGGAAAAGTCGATGCGCTCGCCGATGCGACTTTTTCCATCGGCAGGGGACACTATGTCGCCATCGTCGGCAAGAGCGGAAGCGGAAAAACGACGTTGCTCAACCTGATCGGTGGCCTCGATCGACCCACCTCCGGTGAAATCGATTACGACGGACAGCGTCTCGACGCCCACAGCGACCTCGATCGCCATCGTTCACGCAACGTCGGTTTTGTGTTCCAAAGCTATTATTTATTGCCCAATCTGACGGCTGCTGAGAACATTCAAATCCCGATGTTCGAATCCGACTACGGTCCAGCCGAGCGCGCCGAACGGGCCAAACAATTGCTCGATCAAGTCGGCTTGTCGGGCCGCGAAAACCATCTGCCCTCCCAGCTCTCCGGCGGCGAATCGCAGCGGGTGGCCATCGCCCGGGCGCTCGCCAATGCGCCCCAGTTGATTCTCGCTGACGAACCGACCGGCGCCCTCGATAGCGAAACGGGCGACTCGATCTTACGGCTGCTCGAAGAACTCAATCGCAACCAATCGATCACCTTGATCGTCGTCACGCACGATGAAGCCGTCGCCTCTCGCGCCGATCACCAAATCCGCCTCTCCGACGGCCGTCTCGTCAGCCCCTAACGTCCACGAGCTGGTGTGCAGGCTTCAGCCGCCCAATTCGCTGCTCCGCAGCGACCCGAGAAACTCCTCAACGCTAAACACCAACACGCGCTGGTGTGCAGGCTTCAGCCGCCCTGCCTCGCTGCTCCGCAGCGACCGGGGATGCGCCTAAAGGCTGGACACCAACACGCGCTGGTGTGCAGACTTCAGCCGCCCCGCCTCGCTGCTCCGCAGCGACCCAAGAATC
>NZ_JBFHKV010001326.1:0-2035 GCF_041595215.1 Stieleria sp.
CAACGTGTCCAACGTTTCGATCGCGGAACCTTTTCCCGGGGCGTAATCCAGCCGGCCACTGGCTTGCAGCATGCTGTCTCGCAGTGATTCCGCATCCAGCCGTTTGCGAGCGTGTCGCGACAACCAAATGTTTTCCGGATCCTGTTCGGTCATCCCCGAGTCGGCCAGGCTGCTCAGACCGTACGTTCGCGACAACACAATCGCCCGGATCATCCGCTTGATGGACCAACCCTCGCGGACGAATCGGTTGGCCAAGTGGTCCAACAACTCGGGGTGCGACGGGCGGGCGCCGTACACACCAAAGTCATCGGGCGTGGTGACGATGCCGCGGCCGAACAGATGCATCCAGATTCGGTTGACGATGACGCGGGCGGTTTGCGGGTGGTCGGGGTGCGTCAGCCACTCGGCCAATTCCGCTCGGCCGCTCCGGTCGGTGCCGATGCTGATCGAGATGTCGTTGAAGCCGTCTTTGGTGACGTTTCGATAGGCCGTCAAAACACCGCGCGCGACGGAGGGGCCGAGTTTGGTGCCCTCGCCGTTGATATGGATCTTGCAATCGGTCGGTTTCGCCTTTTCACGAACGCCCATCGCAAACCCCAGTGGCGAAGACGGACGCACGCCCCGCGGTTGGCCCGACGACCGGTGCAGATCGATAACCTCATCATCACTCAACGCGCGAGACAACAGCGTGAACTGGCCGATGTTTCCCGTCAGCGGCGCAAACTTGTCACTGCGGGCGGCCAGGCAATAGTCGAGTGACGTTGCAAAGGTCGCCTCGATTTCGCTGGCGATTTCGAGTCGACCGTTGAGGAACACTTTCACTTGATTGCCGGACCGCACCAGTGCGACATGGTTCCAGCTGTTGCGGGGGATCACCGTGGATCCGACGATTGATGTTTTCTTGACGTTGCCATTGAACACGAACAGTTTTCCCGAACGTGACTTGTCGTGCTTTCCGCCGATCCCCAGATGATCACCGGGCAGCGTTTTGTCATCCAAGGCCGCGCGGGAAAACAAGTACGCCGTGATCGGTCGCGCGTCATTGTTGACGGTGTTTCGGAACCAAAACGAAACGGAGTACGATTCAGTGGGTTGATCGAACCGGCCGGTGAAGCGGGTGTCGTTCACTTCGGCAAAGGTTTCCGCCGAGAAATCCGCTTCGCCCTGGAGCACCAACTCGTCCGGTTTCGATTCCAGCGTCTCGTGAAGTTCCGGTTCGAGGCCGTCGATGAATTCCGAGTAGGCGGCCGGCAGTATCGGCGGTGACGTGCGGTCGGGCTGCTTGCGGGTTGCTTGTAGATCGTCGTGCAACTGGTGCAGCGGCGTCGGCGGCGCCGTCAGTTTCTCATTGCCAGCGGCGCCGTAGAGCGTCTCGGTGCTTCGAAAGATTCCCGCCAGGGCGTAGTAGTCTTTGGTCGGAATCGGATCGTGTTTGTGGTCATGGCATCGGGCGCAAGCGACGCTCAGCCCGAGCACACCGGTGCAGACGACGTTGATTTGGTCGTCGACGACATCCATCGCAAAGTTCTTGTTCATCGCGACGGCCGGTTTGGACCCGATCGCCAAGAATCCGGTTGCGATCAGTTGCCGGTTCCGCTGTTGGGCCGTGGCCGCGGGCAACAGGTCCCCGGCGATTTGTTCGGTCAGGAACCGGTCATAGGGGACGTCTTGATTAAACGATTCGATTACATAGTCACGGTACCGCCAGGCGTTGGGGAACGTCGCATTGCGTCCCAGCCCGTCGTCGCCGTTGGATTCCCCGTAGCGGGCCACGTCCAACCAGTGCCGGCCCCAGCGAACTCCGTACTGGGGACTGTTCAACAGGCGGTCCACCAGGCGCGCCGTCGCCTCGACACCGTGGCGATCGAAGGCGACCAGGAACGATTCGATATCGGCTTGTGTCGGCCGCAGACCGATCAAGTCGTGGTACAGTCGACGAACGAGTTTGCGTGGGTCGGCGTCATCGGTCGGGTGCAGTCCGGCCTGCCGCATCGACGACAACACGAACCGGTCGATCGAATCGCGAGCCCAATCG
>NZ_JBFHKV010001327.1:0-2029 GCF_041595215.1 Stieleria sp.
AGCAGCCCGCCGCGAACGGTCCACATCACGTAGCCGACCGAGAGCGCACTGGAGACCCCGGCGAAGGAACCGGCGAAGAGGTACGGCGTGCTGTCGCCCTGCTTGAGTTCCTGCTCCAAATCTTCCATGTCACTCCACAGCAGCTTACTGTCGAATTTAGCGACTCCCACCAAGGAAACTCCATCACGCGACGACTCCTTGCGATCCCGTCGTGAGCGACTACCGTCCTCGCTGTCCGATGACGTGCGAGCCTCCTCTTCTTCCACAACCGCTTCGGTCTGCGTCGCCGCCCGTGGAGACATCACGCTGAGGGTCAGGAGAGTTTCCTCACCGGATTGGACGACACCGCGCGGCGTGAACACCAGCGGCACCTCGGTCCCCGAATCAGTGGCCGAGATCTCGTTCAACAAGTCCTCCTGCTCGTCAACCTGGTCGGCGTCTTCTGCATCGTCGGCCGGCGGTACTTCGGGCGGAGCTTCGGGCTCGTGATCGGATCTGACGCTTTGAATGTCTGCCGAACGGATCGGCAAGGAGACTTCAATGACCACCGTGGCCGGCGCACTCGTGGTGATGCCATCGGTCACGGCGTACGAGAAGGTCACCGTCCCAGAGAATGATGCGACCGGCGTGAATTGAAAGGAGCCGTCCGATCCCAGCGTCAGAGTCCCCGACGAAGGTCCGCTGACCGGAACCACGGTCAGAGTGTTGCCGTCGGCATCAAAGTCGTTGGCCAGTAGCCCCCCAGGTCCGCGGCTCAAGGTGCTGCCGGGGTCCATGGTATAGAAATCCGCGACCGCGACCGGTGCATCGTTGATCGGCAGCACGTTGATGTCGACGTTGGCAAGGATCGATGCCGCCCCATCACTCGCCCCGACAACCAGAGCATCCGCTCCACTGGCATTCGGATCACTCACGTAGGTCAACCCGTTGGTAGCCGCAAGCGTCGCGTTCATCTGGGCCAGCGACGCGTTGACTCTCAGCGAAGAACCGCCGTTGCCGGAAACATTTGCCGCCGTCACCCCACCGGCAATCGTGAGATCCAGCGTCAAGCTGCCTCGGCTGACGTCGAACGAAAACTGCATGGTCCCCGTTCCGATATCGAGATCGTTGAAGCTGATGCCGTTGATCTGCCAGGGAATGTCTTCCGTCGGCGATTGGGTGCCGGGAACGACAATCGTGGGAGCATTAGCATCGTCCTGCCGTCGACCGTTTCGGCCAGCTCACAGCCATACAACATCAAGTCCGCGTCATCACTCAGTGAGCCTGCCCAGCCGGCGAATTCGCCCGCGTATCCGGCCAGATGTCGATCGTCGAGCACGGTGTTGCCGAGGCGAAGTTTGCCGTCGTTGCCGTGCGAAAGCACGTGAACCGCATCGACATCGACATATCCGTCCAAAATCTCGCCGATCTGACGAACACCGTCGCGCGTCGCGTCGAGCAGATAGATCTCCAAGTCGGCGTGCTCGTTGCCGCTGCGAAGATCGGCGATCAATTGTTGATAATCTTGGACACCCGCGTCGACGAAGACCAGTTCCTATCGCTGTCGCTCGTGTTCGGCCTGTTCTGCATCACCACTCGAATTGCCGGACGGATTGCCAGTTGATGCCGTGTCCGAGAAATTCAGTTCGACGGTCGGTACCGCCAACTCGTGATCTGAGGGGACGCCGTCAACTGGGGCGGGTACCATCGGGGTGGCGCTGAACAACAGACGCTTTTCCAACACAGCAGCATCAAGCAGGTATCCGGTAGAACGAATGACACTTGAGTCGCCAATTGATTTTCGTTTACGCCAGCGCACTTCCTAAGCCCGACAATTCAGATGAGAAACTGATCCATGCACCCCTACCCTAAGTCAGCAATTGGCGAAAATACGCCAATCAAGCCGAGACGGCGACAACACCGAGGCAAGGCGTAACGATTGAGCCGTTTGGACGAGTCTTGAAGAGCTTGCCTTTCATTCCGAGGATGCGTGACCGAGTCCGAAATGCGGCCGGCTTGTGCCATCTGCCGGAAGCCAACGACGGTCTTC
>NZ_JBFHKV010001328.1:0-2029 GCF_041595215.1 Stieleria sp.
CCGGTCTTGGATCATCGGCGAAATGTGTACCTGCCCCTGCTTCAAACCGGACGCCGACAAGAAATACCCTTCCGTGGTGATCGCCGCGATCCCTTCGGTGATCAGCACCGATGACGTCCCCTGCTTCTCCACCGCCATCACGCCTTCGCCGTCGGCGTCATACACCGCGCAGCGAATCCGCTCGGGATAAAACGCCATTTGCGCCGAAACGATTTGCCCCAGCCGGGTGATCCAAAGTTCGGTGGTCGATCCGACTTGGACCGGGTCTTTCCCGGGGTTGATCTCGTTTTCCCAGCACCTGACGATTCCGGGGATCGGTGGAAACGTGGGGATGGTCAGCGTGTCCGCTCGGGTCTGGTCGACGACGCTCATGATCTGATTGGCGACCGCGTCGGTTTCCGCCCGCATCTTATCCAACGTCATGTCCGTCACGACGTCGCGGCTGCGGTTGAATGCGATCCGTCCCATCGCAGCCATCGAGATGACAATCGCAATCGCCGTCAACGCGCTAAACTGCCAACGCAGGGAGATCGATTGAAATCGTTCGGACCAACTCATGCCGGGATGCTCGATCGAAGGGGGATGGTCAATCAAGGTTGATCGTTCTGATCAATGTAAATGCGGTCGCATCGAAGCAACGCGTCGCCGTCTAAAATCATGACCGCGTCGGCGGTGCAGCCGACCAACAGATCGACGACACTTCCCAATCCGCCGCTCGGTTCACGGATATCTTGCTTGCGGATCGTGGTCACGTGCTCCAGTTCGTCCACCAGAATCGCACACTCGGGTTTTTCCGTCCCCAGAACCAGCACCTGGGAATCGCGTTGTGTTTGGCCGGAAAGCCCGAGGAAACATCCCAAATCGATGATGGCCGTGATCTCGCCACGCAGATTCGTCAGCCCCAAGAAAAAGTCATCGGTATCGGGAATCGGCGTGATCGACTGCGGTTGCATCAGCGCCAGCACGAATCGCGTTTCGATTGCCGCTTCTTCGCTGCCGAGACGAAAGCGAACCACTTCGATCAACTCACTCGTATCGATCACGCGTTCGGGAACGCGGGCGAGTTGCCGCGACCGTTCGGCCATCAGCGACTTGATTTGCGCGTCGGACAGGTTTTCCGCGCTGCGGAGCGACTCTTGTGCACGCGATAGACGCTGCTTGATGCCTTGCCAGTCGAATGATTCCCTGGGCGATCCTTCGTTGATCATCATGGATCTCGCCTCGATTCGATTCGTGACAGTTGTGACTGCGCCGCGACGGCGATATCGGCTACCGTCTCGCCGTTGGACATCGGCAACACATCGTTCGGATTCCCGAGGGCGCACAGTTCACAAACCCGACGAAAGTGTTTGCGTGCTGAGACATATTGTCCCTGCCGGCGCTGGATGGACGCAAATAGAAAATGCGACATCACCGAAGATCGGTTAAGAAAAATCGCCTTTCGTATCGATTCGAGTGCCATCAGCGGCTGATCCGCGTCGGCCAGTAAGACTCCATGGAGATAATGCAGCTCTTCCACCAACGGATGCCGCACCGTGGCCGTGCGACAGATTTCAAGCGCCCGGTCCGGATCCGTCGCAGCGACCAATTTGATCTGCGCCAGGCACGCATCGGAATCGTCCGCCCGTTCCCGCGCCGAACTCGTCTCCCCGAATTCGTCGCCGGCGTTGAAGCTCGTGACCGAGGCAAGGTGTTTCGTCACCGGGTCCGCGGGCGCAGGAAAGGGTGGCGTGGCAAGCAGTGTTCGAGCAGTCAGTGTTCGAGCAGTCAGTCTTTCGGACGCCCGTTCGGTCGACCGCTGGCGGGCATCGACGTCCGTCAAGGGGCTGGAACGCGATCGCCCGCTGGTCGCCGTTTTTGCCGTCGATTCGGCATCCAGCGGACGGCGATAGAACACACCGTGATCGCACGCAACGACCTCATAGTCGGCATGTTCGACCAGCCGTGGATCGCCCGACGCCGTGATCAACCATCCGCCGGGCGATAGGGACTTGAACAAGCGACGACTGATCTCACGAACCGTCTCGGC
>NZ_JBFHKV010001329.1:0-2028 GCF_041595215.1 Stieleria sp.
AACGGACAAACCTTGCCGTCGCGATAGAAAGCGTACTCGGGACGACCGTCGGGACCGGGGATGCGGCAGATTGACATGGCAGGATGAAAGTTCGCGTGGAGGTTGGTTCAGTCGAATCATCCTGCACTGTTCCGGCCCGATTGCCAACCCGGCGACCGGCTGAACGCCGAGCCCGACGCAACCATCGAGACGAGCCATTGGGTCCCTCCGCAGTGTCGGTCAGACTGTGCTTCACGGCCCACCCGCATGCATCGTGGTCCCCTCACGATGCCCGCCGCGGTGACAAAAAACCTCAGCGGCGCAGAGTCGCTAGAAATCTGAAATCATCTGTTCACGCAGCTTCATCAATTCGATCACCATGTCGCTGTGCTCGCCGGCCAGATTCTGTTGCTCGCCCGGGTCACGCGACAAGTCCGCCAGAAAGAGTTTTTCTTTTAATTGACCGCCATTGACCTGCTGGGTCTGCGGCGGTGTGGTGTCGCGAGGATTGCCGATCAGCTTCCAGTGGCCACGGCGAACGGCCCACTGGGGCGAACGCCCGGCGCCCATTTGCCAATAGAATTGTTCACGCGGTGCGGGGGCGTTCTTGGCCAACACCTCAACCATCGAAACGCCGTCCAGCTTGGTCTTCGGCAACGCGACATCACACCACTGGGCGACGGTGGGGAACCAATCGCACGACGTGATGAACTGGTCACGGGTTTCCCCGGCCGGCAGCCGCCCGGGAAAGCGGACGACACTGGGCACCCGAATCCCGCCTTCGAACAGGGAGAATTTCGCGCCGCGATACGGACCCGCGTCGCCGCCCCCGCCGAACGCGCGAGTTTCTGTACTGTGCCCGTGATCGGGCTGATAGATCACAATCGTATTGTCCGCCAAACCACGCTCGTCCAAATAGTCCAGCACCTTTCCGATGTACTGGTCCATCGTCGACACAAAGGCGCAATACTCACGACGGGGTGTCGGCAAATCGCTGTAGTGTTCCAGCCACTCCGGCGTTCCCTGATACGGATAGTGCGGCGCGTTGAAGGCCCAATACAGCATCCACGGTTGATCGTCCGTTGAGTCGCCGGATTGTCGGTCGATGAATTGTTTGCATCGATCGACCATCAACTGTGGAAAGTACTCACCGGGGCGATGCACTTCGGTCCCGTTGTCCCACAAGTCGTGACGGTTCGGTCCCGACCAGTAAAAGAAGTGCGAAAAATTGTCGATGCAGCCTTCCAGGTGACCGAACCAGCGATCGAACCCTTGGCCGGCGGGATTGATCGTCTCGGTACGTCCCAAGTGCCACTTGCCCACGTGACCGGTCGCGTAACCCGACTGGCGAAACGCTTCGGCGATCGTGACCTCCTCGGTCTTCAGGTCACCGTTTCCCGGTTGTCCTGCTCGCGCCGGGTAACGCCCGGTCAGCAAACCGACGCGACTGGCCGAACACACCGGTGCGGCGGAATACATTTGGGTCAGCTTCAAACCCTGGCTCGCCAAGCGGTCCATGTTCGGCGTCATTAAATCCTTGGCGCCAAAACAACCCATGTCGATCGAACCTTGATCGTCACCATAGATGATCAGGACGTTGGGACGCTTCCCGTCCGCCACGTCTCCGATGGCAAGAGTCAGCGCAATCGTTAGCGCAATCGTCAGCAGCAAAAAAACAGTCTGTCGCATGGAGCGTGTCCGGTGGGAACGGTCGCGGGAAGGATGGACGCGATAGTTTACCCAAAATCCGACCATGCGTCCCGCTGGAGTCGATTCCAGCACGAGGCGTCAGCCAGTGGTTTCTAGCACGAGGCGTCAGCCAGTGGCGCGTGAAGACACACCGTTTCTTCTCGTGACGGCACGTAGCACCACACGAACAATTCGACAAGCTGGAAGCCCGCTCCCAAGAGCTATTCGCAGAACGCTGCCAACGCCTCCGCATTCGCATGGTCATCGAACACCGCGGCGATCGGGATCTGGAATCCTTCGACCACCCTCGACTCGATCGATCCGCCCGCCAACTTTTGAGCCAGGTGATAACCGCTCTCG
>NZ_JBFHKV010001330.1:0-2022 GCF_041595215.1 Stieleria sp.
CCTCGATTCGTTGGCCGTCTTCGGCGATCGGATCGTTCGACGGACGCATTCCCGAACGAACCCACCAACCGATCGCCAGCAGGACGACGGCGGCGGTGGTGAACCATCCCATCGCTACGGGGCTGAAACGCGGCGTGTCCGATGCGACGGGCGTGTCCGTCCGCACCAACGGCAGCGCCGCGGGGCGATCCGCTGACGTTGATTCATCACTGGCGGTCTCCACGACCGTGGGAGACGCGTTGGCGTGTTGCAACGCGAGCAGACGCGAACGCAACTCTGGCGCCAGCCCCACTGTTTTCGCTTCGCCGCGGCTGCGCACCGCCGCAACGATCTCCATCATCAATCCCGGATCGGATGTTGCCGCGTCCGTGATCGCCGTCAATTTTTCCGGATCGTCCATCGTGCCGTCGACGTAGGCCGCAACGTCGTGCAAGGGGACGGGGACGGCGCTGTCGGATTCGTCGCGCGAGTGTGTCGTGCCGTCGGTCACTTCGTGCATCACTTGACGCACGACGCGACCGAGGACGTCGCCGTGATCGTCAGCGTGGACGCCGGAACTGGCCCCGGCCGCGGAGACTCCGTCGAGTCTTCGCCGGACAAGCTGCAATAGCGTTTTGCGGTTGAAGGAATTATTCGGTTTCATCGTCGATCCATTGCCGGAGTCTTTCTTCGGCGCGTCGAAGCGTCGTGCCGATGGAACCGATCGGAATGTCGAATCGGTGACTGATTTCTGCGTACGTTTGTTGCTCCCGGTAAAACGCAACCACCAAGTCTTTTTGCCGTTGCGGCAGGCGATCGACCAGCGTCAGCAGTCGATCTCGTTCTTCCCTGTCGATCAGCAGCGATTCCGGATCGACTGCCGAGGGCCGATCGTCCAGATCGTCCAGCGAATCACGTTGTCCATGCGCATGACGCACCAGTTTTGCCATCACGCGGCGTGCCACGCGGGTGGCGATCACGGCCAAGTAGGTCGCCAGACTACTTTGGTTGCGAAAGGCTCGCAGGGCGGCGACATCGCGAGCCAACAAGGTCGCAAACACCTCCGCCGTCACATCGTCGATCGTCGACCAATCACGGCCCCTTTGAAACACGGCCGCGACGTCCGCCACACGACTTCGCACCAACGCCCCATAGCGATCGATCAGTTTTTCCCACGCCTCGCTGCTGCCGCCCAACAGGTCGTCGATCAATTCCGCATCAACGACCGAAAGCTCCGACGACTTGCGGTCGCCGGAGCCGATGCCGGTGCGCGTTGGGAGGCGTTGTTGCTCGATCGTCTCGGGTGTCCCGGGGAAAGGAGTGACGTCGGTCGTTACGTGTGGGATCGGCTTCCAGCCGGTCGTCTCGGCAACACCATCCTGGACGCCTGACCCACGCATTTCCCGCCCGTCGCTAGCCCGCCATTCTAGACGCTCGCTGCCAGTGCATCACCCGCATCCTCGGAATCTCCGTGACCGCGGCGGACAATGCGGTCGATGTCGTCGACGAACAACTCATCGAGCCGATCGGCAAAGATGACGTCCACTTCTCCGTCACGGGCACGGATCACGTCCGCACCCAAGCCGCCGCGAAGGTCATCGTTGCCCGCTCCCCCGATCAGTTCGTCGTCACCACGCTCCCCGCGGATGCGATCATTCCCGCCGCCGCCGTGCAAGAAGTCGTTGCCGACGCCTCCACGGATTCGGTCATTGCCGTGCCCGGCAAACACCATGTCGTTGCCGCGGCCCCCATGGATGATGTCGTCACCACGATTCACATCCATCGTCCGTCTGGCGTATTCCAGCGGATCGGTCTCGCCTTCGGGCAACGAATTGGTCGCGTCCCCGAAGATCCAATCGTCGCCCGCCCCGCCCCGCAGAATGTCATTGCCCGCACCGCCGATGATGTAGTCGGTCGAAGCGCCGCCGACGATGCGATCATTGCCGGCACCCCCGAACAGCACGTTGACGCCCTTGCCGCCGCGGATGCGGTCGCGGCCGTCGCCGCCTTCGATCAAGGTCGGTCCGCTGCCGGCGGCCAGCC
>NZ_JBFHKV010001331.1:0-2021 GCF_041595215.1 Stieleria sp.
AACAAACGATAGACCGGATTTTGGGTCTCTTCGGCGCAGCGGTAACCGAGGTTGCTGATGAAGTCTTTGAACGCATCGCGGTCGTTCTCGGGAACCTGGATGCCGACAAGAATGCGGCCGTAATCGGCGCCTTGATTGCGATAGTGAAAAAGGCTGATATTCCAATTGGGGTGCATGCGGGACAGAAATCGCATCAGCGCACCGGGGCGTTCAGGGAATTCGAATCGGTACAACTGCTCGTCTTCGCTGTGGTGACTCCGCCCGCCGACCATATAACGGACGTGCTGCTTGGCAAGTTCATCGTCGACCAAATTGATGGATGCGAATCCTTGGTCGGTGAGATCCGAGCGGATCGCTTCGGCTTCTTTCCGGTCGGTGGTTGCCAGCCCCACCAGCACGTGAGCTTGTTCGGCACTGTCCATGCGGTAACTGAATTCCGTCACGCTGCGATGTCCGATCACTTCGCACAGTCGCTTGAAGCTGCCGCGTTCTTCCGGGATCGTGACGACGAACAGAGCTTCCCGTTCTTCACCGACCTCCGCTCGCTCGGCGACGAACCGCAAGCGATCAAAGTTCATGTTTGCACCACAGGTGATGGCGACAACCGTTTCGTCGGTCAATTGATGCTGGGCGACGTACTTTTTCATGCCGGCAATTCCCATCGCCCCGGCAGGCTCCAAGATGCTGCGTGTATCCTCAAACGCATCCTTGATCGCCGCACAGACCGAATCGCTATCGACGGTGACAAAGTCATCGACCAACTCCCGGGTCAGCCGAAATGTTTCTTCACCGACGTGCTTCACCGCGGTGCCGTCGGAAAACAGTCCCACGTCGTCCAGCTTGATTCGCTTGCCCTCGCGAACCGAGCGAATCATCGCATCGGAGTCCTCCATTTGAACGCCGACGACGTTGATTTCGGGCCGAACGGCTTTGATGTACGCCGCGACACCCGAAATCAGTCCGCCACCCCCGATGGCAACAAACACCGAGTGGATCGGATGTTGATGCTGACGCAAAATCTCCATCCCGATCGTTCCCTGCCCGGCGATCACGTCGGGATCGTCGAACGGATGGACGAACACCAATTGATCACGCTCGGCCAATTCGAGTGCGTGGTCGTGGGCATCAGAATAGCTCTCTCCGTGCAGCACCACGTTGCCACCGAGTGCTCTCACCGCATCCGATTTCAGCTTCGGTGTCGTGACAGGCATCACGATCACGGTGCGGCACCCGAGTCGCCGGGCGCTGAACGCGACGCCTTGTGCGTGGTTGCCTGCGGAGGCACACACGACGCCTCGTTCTAGCTCCTCGGGCGACAGTCGTGCCATTTTGTTGTACGCGCCGCGCAGCTTGAAACTGAACACAGGCTGCGTGTCCTCTCGTTTCAGCCAGACGTGGTTGGACAGCCGCGCGGACAGTTTTGCGGCACGCTCCAGCGGCGACTCCACCGCCACATCATAAACACGGGCGTTGAGAATACGTTGCAAGTAGTCGCGTAGAGTTTTCTGCATGACGCTGTTGATCGCGTTGGCCGGAAATCCGCTCGCTGGTCGTGCCAACACGCGAAATCGAATGGATGAATCAGACTATACTGAAACACGGTCGCCAAACAACCAACCGTTCCACCGCCCCGCATCGGGCGAGTGTCAGAATTGAACGAAACGACAGATGATCGCGTGCTACCCGCGTCGGCAACGCTGTGAAGCATTGTTTTCATGTGTTTTGCGAGGTTTCAGCGGCAGGGCGCAAGCCCTCCGGTCTTTCAAGGACAAACCGGACGGCTCGCGGGCTGTCGATTTAGTCGTCACCGAAACAATCGTGAGCCGATGGCGCTAGCCACGGGCCTCCAAGGGCAACGTCGTCTCCACTAGGCCCGCGGCTAGCGCCGACGGCTCACCAAATCAACAAGCCGCGACGCGTCCCGCTGGGGCGTGTTTCACCCCGCAGTCCAGGAACTCAGTGCAAAACGCAGTCCAGAAAATCGCTCTGGAGTCGGACGCGTCACTTCTGAGACACTCTCG
>NZ_JBFHKV010001332.1:0-2011 GCF_041595215.1 Stieleria sp.
ACCGTCACGGCCATCACGCCGACCCAGTTTGATGAGATCCATGAATTGTCGGTCCCCGGACGGTACTTCACCGTCGTCCTGGTGTTTTGCGGATTCGGCGCCGTCGTCGCCTTCGCCACGCAGTTCGCTCGCTGGGTGATTCAAAGTGAATTGGAAGGGGTCGGGGTCATTACGCGGAAACAAATGCGCAGAAGGATCAGTCGAATGAGAGAGCATTACATTGTGTGTGGCTACGGAAAGATCGGGGGCGCGATTTGCAAGGAGCTGAAGGACCACCA
The DNA here is from genome assembly GCF_041595215.1 of Stieleria sp. Taxonomy (NCBI): domain Bacteria; kingdom Pseudomonadati; phylum Planctomycetota; class Planctomycetia; order Pirellulales; family Pirellulaceae; genus Stieleria; species Stieleria sp. The sequence continues at coordinate 279 of NZ_JBFHKV010001332.1, forward strand.
GTTGCCGTTTGTCGTGATCACCGACGATGAAGCCTCGATCGCGGCCGTGGAACGTGAAGGGTTTGCGTTGGTCCGGGGCAACCCGACCGCGGATACGACGTTGAAGGAAGCGGCGATCGAGCGGGCTCAGGGCGTGATCGCGGTGCTGACCGACGACTCGAACAACTTGTTCATTTCGTTGGCGGCGCGGGAATTAAACCCCAAGATCTTCATCATCGCGCGGGGCGAAGACTCGGGCGTCGAGGACCGGATTCTGAGGGCCGGGGCGGACATCGTCGTCTCCCCGATGAAACTCGGCGGTCGCCAAATCGCCGAGCTGATCAAGCAACAAGCCGATAGTTCATCCGTCGTGACCGGCGTCTCCGAACATTCCAGCGTGTTGGGCGTGTCGTTGAAACCGCATCGTCACGATGCCGAACAGATCACGACGGTGGACGAGATTCTGAACGAATCGACGGCCGTCGGGGTCGCGGGTATCCAACGCGGTGATGGAACCTTCGACCCGACGCCGCCACCCGAGACTGCCGTCCATCAAGGCGACACCGTGATCTTGGTCACGCGCACCAGCCAGGCCGGCGACTCCTTCAACAAACCGCCGTCGGGCAAGACGATCCTGCTGGCCGACGACCATCGGGCGCTCAGGCTGCTGTTCACTCGCAAGCTTGCCGCGGCCGGACATGATGTCATCCAAGCGGCCAACGGTGACGACGCGTTGGCGATGGCGCGGGCGACCACGCCGGATTTGATCGTTTTAGACGTCAACATGCCCGCGCGCGATGGGTACCAGGTTTGTCACGAACTGCGTCAATCCAAGCAGTTTGCCACCACGCCCATCATTCTGTATTCCGGCAACGATACCGCCGAATTCGCCCAACGCGGTCGTGCCGCGGGAGCGAACACCTGTGTCCGCAAGACAAGCAAAAGTTCCGAATTGTTGGCAAGCATCGAAGCGATCTTCTCTGAGCGGCAACAGGATCGCGACGCCGAGGGTCGATCCGAACGACCACGCGAGGGCTCCAGTTCCACCGAGTCTGCTACCGTGAGCGAAGGGCTGCCGCCACACAGCCGGCCCTTCGATTTCGAGACGGCGATGGAGAATGCCGGAGGTGACGAAGAGCTGTTGAGCGAATTGATCACGGCGATGGAGGAAGAGACGCCGCGGATGATGAATGAAATTCAAACCGCGGTCGCCGCGACGGACTACAAGTCGTTGGAACGCGCCGCGCACGCGCTGAAGGGATCGCTGGTGGTGTTCGGCGCCGACGAAGCCAGCGAGGCGGCGACGCAGTTGGAGATCGCGGCGCGACAACAAGACGCATCGAGCATCGAGCGATTGACAGGTAATCTCCAGACGCAGATTGCCGAAGTGACACGTGCTTTACAACAGCACGCCCGATCGCTCGCGCGAATCGACTGATCTTGGTGTCTAGCCTTCAGGCGATTCCTTCTCGCTGCTCTGCAGCGACCCGAGCGGCTAAAGCCTGCACACCAGCGCACGTTGGTGTCTAGCCTTTAGGCGATTCCTTCTCGCTGCTCTGCAGCGACCCGGGCGGCTAAAGCCTGCACACCAGCGCACGTTGGTGTCTAGCCTTTAGGCGATTCCTTCTCGCTGCTCCGCAGCGACCCGAGCGGCTAAAGCCTGCACACCAGCGCGTGTTGGTGTCTAGCCTTTAGGCGATTCCTTCTCGCTGCTCTGCAGCGACCCGGGCGGCTAAAGCCTGCACACCAGCGCA
>NZ_JBFHKV010001333.1:0-2011 GCF_041595215.1 Stieleria sp.
CCACCGCGTCGCCGTCGGTCGCCACCTGATCCTCGGCGGTGACAACATGGATTTGGCGGTCGCCAAGTTGGCCGAGGCAAAGCTCAACGAGACCTCAGGCGGCACACCTCCGTCGGCCAGCCAGTGGGACCGCATGGTCCAGGCATCTCGCACGGTCAAAGAATCCATGTTGGACGAGGCGCGGGGAGCCTCGTTCACGCTGAACGTGGCTGCCGAAGGGGCAAAGCTGTTGGCCGGCGCGATCCAGGTCGAACTGACGGCCGAAGAAATTGATGCCACGTTGTTGGATGGTTTCTTTCCACGCGTCCAGCTTTCCGATCGCCCGAGTCGCCAACAAAGCGGATTTCAAGAGTTCGGCTTGCCCTACGCGGCCGACCCCGCCATCACTCGCCACCTGGCAGAATTCCTTTCCGAACATCGTCGCAGCGGCATCGACCAACAGGACACCGAGTCGGCCGATCGCCCCGATCTGGTTTTGTTCAACGGCGGCGTGTTGGCCGCTCCGGCGATTCGACAGCGGATCGTCGATTCGCTCCGCGACTGGTTCCAAGCCCCCGGCGAAACCTGGCAACCGAAGGTCCTGGCGTCACAGCGTTTGGACTTGGCCGTCGCCCGCGGCGCCGCTTATTACGCGATGGTCCGGCGAGGCCAGGGTGTTCGCATCGCAGCCAACCTGGGTCGTTCGTATTACATGCAAGTGCAACACGATCCGCCTCGCGCCCTGTGCCTGATCCCCGGCGACGCCGAAGCGGGACAACAGTTTCGCGCCGATGATCATCCGCTGCACTTGCAAGTCGGCGCGCCGGTGCAGTTCCCGCTGTGGGTCAGCAGCACGCGATTGGCCGATCGCGTCGGCGACTTGGTCGCGATCGACCCGAACGAGATGTCCGCGCTGCCGCCGATTTGCACGGCCCTGGTGCGCGGCCGACGCCGCGAAGAAACCGAATTGAGCGTGTTCGTGGAATCCGAACTGAGCGAGATCGGGACGGTCGGCATGTACTGCGTCGACGCCGAACACGGCAAACGATGGAAGCTGGAATTCGACATTCGCAGCACGCTGGAAACCGACCGAGACGCACATACCGGAAGCGGCGAAACGGCGGGGATCGTCGATAGCGAAACCGTGGAAGCCTGCGCCGATGCGATCGAATCCACCTTCGGCGACCAGGCCGACATCAAACCCAATCAGATCGTCAAGCGACTCGAATCGATCACCGAAACCAGCCGCAATGATTGGCCGCCGACACTGATTCGCGAACTGTGGCAATTCTTGGCCGATCTCGAAACCGGTCGCCGCAAAACCCCCGCCCACGAGGCCCGTTGGTTGAACTTGGCCGGCTTTTGTCTGCGGCCCGGGTATGGCGTCGCGGTGGACGATTGGCGGGTTCAACAAATGTGGCGAATGCTGCACGGGCGGTTGGCGTTTCCGGCATCCCAATCACGCACCGAATCGATGATCCTGTGGCGGCGGATCGCGGGCGGACTGACGGCCGGCCAACAACAGCAACTCGCCGCTCCGATGCTGGCCGCACTGCGGAGCAAGTCCCGACGCATCGAGCCGCACGAGGCCAATGAGTTCTGGCGGCTGATCGCGTCGTTGGAACGGTTGGACGTGCGTCAGAAAATCGAACTCGGCGACATCGCTTTGAAAGAATTCGGCCGCAAAAAAAACGTCCGGTTGCGCCCCGCGCTGCTCTGGGCGCTCGGCCGACTCGGCGGACGCCAACCCGCCTACGGCCCGCTCAACACCACCATCCCGGTCGCCACGGTTCAGTCATGGATCGAATCGCTGATCGCCATCGATCCGCCTGAATCCGACGTGCCACTGACGCTCGTGCAACTGGGGCGTAAAACGGGCGACCGCTACCGGGACATCGCCGCAGCGACCCGCGACAAAGCCGCGACGTACTTGCAGTCCAGGGATGCGGCGGACCACTTCGTCACCCTGCTGACCGAAGGCGGAACGCTGGATCGAGACGAAGAGACCGCCGTGTTCGGCGACTCGCTGCCC
>NZ_JBFHKV010001334.1:0-2009 GCF_041595215.1 Stieleria sp.
ACGGACGGAAAGTGCGATCAAGGTTACACAGGCGTATGCATCGATTCGGCGTTCAACGCGTCACGTGTTTCGCGCCCCCGATCCGCTGGCCGTCGATGCCGATTTCACGGGGCTCGGACAGAAGCTGAACGTTTTTCGGTCCTGGGCACGGTGCATGGACAAAGAAGCCAAGGCCAAAGTGAATGCCGGCGACTTTTCCGAGGCCAGTGAAGCATGGCGCGATTGCATCCATGTCGGACACGGTCTCGGACGCGGAAGTCATGTTTCCTATGCGCTGGCCGGCATTGCGATCGAAGGCATCGGTCAGGAAGGCTTGGTGCGGATCCGCAGCGATCTGCCGGTGGAGAAACTCGCCGAACTGTTGCCCGCGTTGATCAGGATCGATGGCCAGCGCGAGTCACTCGAATCGCTGCACCGGCGGAGCGATTTGGTGATGGATCGGGAAATGGCATGGCAATACCGACTGGCGATGCACGCGCCGGCACATTTGTCGGCACAAAGTCAGGCCGACACGATGACGTTAGTTTCGCCGGCCATTGAGTCGACTGGGGATGCGATCCGTCGACGCGATGCAGGATTGCGACTGCTGATGGTGGAATTTGCCGCCCGATTGTTTGACGCAAAACAGCAGCGGTTGCCCACCAGTATTGAGGAACTGGTGCCAGAGTTTTTGCCAGCCGTTCCGCTCGATCCGTTCAGCGGGAACCCGCTGATTTATCGACAGATCGACAGCGGTTATGTCCTCTACAGCACCGGCCCGAATCGGACGGATGATGGCGGCGCGTTTGGCGACATCACCGCACTCTATCAAGACGGCTATGACTTTGATCTCGACACGCTGATCCGACCGACGAAACCGAGTGGGGGCGTCGGGGTCGGCGGAATGAATTAGCGGAACAGGCTTCCGCTCGATTCAGTGCGGTGATTTCGGCAGCGGCAAACCGAGTTCGTCTCCGTTCGCCTGGAAGCCGTTTCCGTCGACGTCGACGAAGATCGGATTGCTGACGGCGATCGGTGGACGCTTGCCATATTGCTCGCCCATGACCTTTTCCATCGTCATCCCTTCGCCGATCGTTGCCACGATCAAGTGCGCGTCTGCATCCAGTTGGACCGTGATCGTCGAATCGAATTTGACAACGCTGTCGGAATCAGCGAACAACTCGGGTGAATTCTTTCGCGTGTAGTCGTGTTCTTCGCTACGGCGTCCGTTGATGAAAAGGGCGACACGATTGACGTCCAACCAGTTCGGGCATTGGACAGTCACCTGGACGTTCACCTGGCCATCCTCGGTCGAAAGGTCATCGCCGGGAATCGCCTGTGTCTCGCCGGTCTTCGACGTGCCGACCACCGACAGGAACGGTCCGGTCGACATGACGATGTGCCCCGCTTCGGCTTGACGAATCATTTCGTCGGTGGAGATCGCGGCCGGATCATCGGTGCTGCTGGCGAACCAATTTCGCAGCCACCCGCTGCCATGATGGTTGTAGTGCGCGTCGGTGTTGACGACACCCGGGATGCGGTAGCCTTGGTTGAGCAGTTGCATCCATTGGAACAGCGGGATTCGCATTTCACGGACGTTCGGTGGCTTGCTGGCGATGTCTTGGAAAATCGTTTCCAGCGGATGGACTTCGATCACATCCATCCACTGGAGCATTCCCCGGAATCCCTTGTCGGGCGTTCCGTCGACATCCAAGTCACCATAGATTTGATGCAGATTGGGATGGTTCATCTGGACCAGCTTGTCCGATCCGCCGTCCCACATCGCCAACCGTTCGATTTGGACGACCGGATTCGGATCGACGCGCGGGCCGCCTCCGTTTTGGGTGTGTGGATGGTGGTGCAGCGGGAACGCGTTTTGATGGTTCGCCGGCAACGGATTACCGGTCAGTTCCATTCCCGTGCCCGTTGCCATCAAGTGCGACAGCTGCATCTTTTGCAGATGCGGCGCGTAGCTGCTGATGCGATTGTGTTCGGTGCACGGGGCGAATTCCAGGTGTTCGCAGAGCAGG
>NZ_JBFHKV010001335.1:0-2009 GCF_041595215.1 Stieleria sp.
ATCTATCGGGCCGGGATTCTGGGCGAGTTCTTTCCGATCTCGGCCGTCCACGGCATGCTCGCCGCGATCGCGATCATCATCGTGATCAAACAGTTTCCCGTCGCCCTGGGGGTGACCGGAGCCAGCGGGGGACCGTTGGAGATGCTGCGACAGTTCCCCGACTATGTGATCCAGGCCAATCCGGCGATCGCCACGATCGGCGTGGTCAGTTTGCTGATCATGTTCTGTTGGCCGATGGCGGGAAAACGGGTTTCAATTCTGAAAAAAGTCCCCGCGCCGATGGTCGTCTTGCTGGTCGCCATTCCGATGGGCATGGGGTTCGATTTGTTACACGCCCACGCCTATCACTTGGCCAACCACGAATACCAGCTCGGCGAGCAATACCTGGTCAAGATGCCCGACCGGGCGTTCGGGATGTTCGACGACATCACGCTGCCCGACTTCTCGGCGCTGGGTCAATTCAAAGCCTGGAAGTGGGCGATGATGTTTTTCATCATCGGCAGTTTGGAATCGTTGCTCAGCGCCAAGGCGATCGATCTGTTGGACCCCTGGAAACGCAAGACCAACATGGACCGTGACATCGTCGCTGTCGGTGTGGCCAACCTGTGTGCGGCGAGCATCGGCGGATTGCCGATGATCTCCGAAATCGTGCGTTCCAAAGCCAACATCGACAACGGCGCCCGGACACGGTTTGCCGATTTCTGGCACGGCATCTTTCTGCTCTGCTGCGTCGCGTTGATCCCCACCGTGCTGCACCGGATCCCGCTGGCGGCCCTGGCGGCGATGCTCGTGTATACCGGGTATCGCTTGGCCCACCCGGCGGAATTCGTGCATGTCTGGCGGATTGGCAAAGAACAGTTGGCGATCTTTGTCACGACGATGTTCATGGTGTTGGCGACGGACCTGCTGATCGGCGTGGCCGCCGGCATCTTGCTCAAGATGATCATCCACGTCTCCAACGGCGTCCCGCTGGGATCGATGTTCAAACCCTATCTGGAAATCGAGGAAGTCGATCCGCAAACCAGCCGGATCATCGCCCGTCAATCAGCGGTCTTCAGCAACTGGATTCCCTTCAAGCGTCAGATCGAAGAGGTCGGATTGGTCCAGCGCCGCAACCTGATCGTGGATCTGTCGGACGCCAAATTGGTCGACCACAGCGTGATGGAAAAGCTGGTCGAGCTGGAGCGGGATTTTGAGCAGGAAGGCTTACGATTCGAGGTCCGCGGCTTAGATTTTCTGAAGCCGCTTGCCGACAATCCGCACGCAGCGAGAAAACGCAGTCTGCCGCGAATGCGAAGGATCACCGTGACGGCATCGGAGTCACTCGAAGACACGTTGATCGAACAATTCATCGCCTGTGGGGCGTGTGGTTACACCGCGATCCCCTGCCGCGGGGCGGGGCGGCACGGTCTGCAGACGGGCTTGTCCAAGCAGGATCAGGTGCGGTTGGAATTGGTGGTGTCCGCCGCCGTTTGCGAAGCGATGTTGGACATGCTGCGGCGCGAATTTGTGGACCGACATTCGATCACGATTTGTGTGGAGAATGTCGAGGTCCTTCGCGCGGACGATTTTATGCCCGACGATATGGCTCGAGCCGAGGTGGTCGCCCACGATTGATTCGGCTCGGATCGCCTCCGACTCGCCATTCGCTCCGGGAAAACGCTTTCAAGTGAAACGTCTGCAGAAATTGCTGAAGCGTTTTGAGCTGCATTCGCTGGGAAAATGGATCTTGCTCGCGTCGTTGATCGGCGTCGTCGCGGGGCTCGGCGCGATCGCGTTCGATGTGCTCGGCCAGTTCGTCGTCCGCTATTCGCTGACCGAGTTCGCCGGTTATCAACCGCTCGATGCGGCCGGTGAATACAATCGATTTGAACACCGCTCGGATTTCTTTTCGCCTTGGATGATCGTCGTCGTGATGGCCGTCGGCGGTTTGCTGTCGGGGACCCTGGTTTACACGTTTGCCCCCGAAGCGGAGGGTGCCGGGACGGATGCCGCCATCGATGCGTTCC
>NZ_JBFHKV010001336.1:0-2007 GCF_041595215.1 Stieleria sp.
CATGGGTCTCGGCCAACGAGCGTTGGTCCAGCAACGCGGGGTCGCTGGGCAGAATCACCGCCAGCAAGCGATCCACACTGATGTAATCGCCTTCGCGGAGTTCGATGCGTGACAAGCGGCCCGAGACCGGCGCGGACACGGTGTACTTTTCTCGAATCCGGGTCTTACCGTCTTCGACCACTGACACCCGTAGCGGCCCGACAGTGACCGGGGTCGCTCGGACCGCAACGGGTTTGGGGAACAACGCAGCGACGGCGACCATGACGAGCGAGATCACCAGGATTCCCCACAGCAATGTCTTTAGCGAAAATCGCACCACTAGTCCCTTGTTTTAAGCACGCTGATCAGATCCAAACGTTTCACGCGTCGTTGCACCAACAGCGCCGAAAGGATCGTCGCCACCACGACCACCGACGACGCCAACAGCAACGTGTTTCGGCTGACCACCAACGGAATCCGGTAGTTGTCGGTGTCCAACCCCGCCGTCATCACCGCCGCCAAACCGTACCCGATCACGCAACCGAGCGGGATCGCCAACACGGTAAAAATGATGATCTCTCCCAATAGCACGGTGGATACCTCACGATTGGTAAACCCCATGACACGCATCGTCGCCAAGTCACGCTGCCGTTCGGACAACGAAATCTTGGCGGTGTTGTAGACCACGCCGATCGCGATCACCGCGGCAAACATCACGATGAAGGACCGCATGACCAAGATGTTTTCGGCGACGGTTTGTTCAAAACTTTGCATCATGGCGTCCTTGATCGTGACACTGCCCACCCCCGGGCGTTCCTCCAGTTCGGCGAACACCGCATCGATGCGATTCGGATCAACTTTCAAAAACGCCCCCGAAGCAACATTGGATTCCAACAGGACTTCGTGAAGGCGGTGCTTGTTCATGTACGCGTTGATTCCCGCGTATTCTTCCACGATCGCCGAAACCTCCATCGTCAACGTCGGACGCTTGCCTTCCAGGACCTCGACGATCACTTCGTCACCGATCGAGGCCCCCAAGACCTCCGAGAGTTTGCTGTTGAGCATGATCCCGAATTCGGGCACTCGCACTTCGCGTTCATCGGCATCCAACAATCGATACAGTTGGGGATCGGGCAGCAGCCCCATGATGCCGATCCGACGCGAACGATTCTGGAATCGAATGCGGGTGGCGACACTCCGCATCGTTTCACTCTCCAAGACCCCGTCCAGGTTTTGCACTTCGTACATCACCGATTCGGTCGCCGGTTCCACGAAGGTGACGGTCAGATCCTGACGCTGGGCCAAGCGAAATTGAAACTCCATCATGTAGTTCATCGCGTCGAGGGAAAAATTGCCGAGCACCATCACCGCGACGGCCATGGCAATTCCGACGACCGAAAGTGCCGCACGGACCGGTCGCCGAGTCAAGTTACGGACGACCATCCGCATTTCCGGTGCCAAAAACCGCTTGGGAACCACACGCTCAAACCAAGACGTTCGGTAGCTCGGCGGCGCCTCGGGCCGCATCGCTTCGGCCGGCGGCAATGTGACGGCTGATCGTACCGACAGAAACGTCCCCACCACCGCGGCAGCACTGGTCATCAAAAATGCGGCGGCGACGGCAGGCCAATTGATCAGAAACGTCAACGCCGGAAACTTGTAAAACTCCTCATACATTCCCATCATATTCGCCCCCATCCAAAACCCGATCAACGAACCGGCAATGCTACCGCCCACGCTGATCACGAACACCAGGTTCAGGTAATGGGCGCCGACTTCGAAATCGGAATATCCGAAGGCCTTGAGCGCGGCGATTTGTTCGCGTTGCTGGGTGATGATTCGGGAGACTGCGATGTTGAGCAGAAATGCGGCAACGCCCAAAAAGATCGCCGGTGCCATCACCGCCATCCCGCGAAGCTGTGACAATTCGTCGGACAAATACCGGTGCGACAATTGCTCGTCGCGGTCGTACGCGCCGACGCTGCCATAGGGTTTGAGCAAGCGATCCAGTTCATCGATCACGCGCGC
>NZ_JBFHKV010001337.1:0-2000 GCF_041595215.1 Stieleria sp.
CTCTCCCCCGATTCCTGACTCGCTTAGGCTCGTCAGGAATCGGGGGAGAGGGGAGCCATGGTGTTTCATTTTCGCTTCTCGATTGAGCGGTATTGGGCGCGAGCCCTCCGGTTCCGCGTCTTTGCCAAAACGCTATCGTCCACGGCGTAAGGCGGGGACTTGGCACAAGTCGCCCCGTCGTGCCAGGACGTCACAGCTGCTTGGCAACTTGATACAGGATCTCGGCGCCCTGATTGAGCTGTTCGATTTCGATCCATTCGTCTTTGGTGTGGGCCTGATCGATCGAGCCGGGGCCGAAGACGACGGTGGGCAGGCCCGCGGCGGCGAATTTGGGGGCCTGGGTCGTGAACGCGACGCCGATTGTTCGGGACGACCCCGCAACCTGTCCGGTCAGTCGGACCAGGGTCTCGGCGAGCGTTCCGTTTTCTCCGTCCCGAAGCGGTTCGCAGCTCGTGTCCGGCGGCAACATCTCGAACTCGATTCCGCATCGGTTTTTCAATGCCTGTCGGGTTTGATGCAAAATCGTTTCAAACGATTCTCCCGGGACGACGCGGCGGTCGATTTCGATGATGCAGCGTTCTGGAACAATGTTGACGCTTTCGCCGCCACGGATCGTTCCCACACTGAGCGTAGGGCGACCGCACAATGGATGGTCGGGGCCGGCGGTTTGGAGTTCATCGGCGAGTTGTTCCAATCCACTGATGAGGCGTGCCATCGAGTAGATCGCACTTTGCCCGAGCGAGGGTCGGCTGCTATGGGCTGCGACGCCTGTCGTTTGGATTCTCCATCTCAAAACACCCTTGTGCGCGACCACGACATTCAACTCCGTCGGCTCCGCGACGATCGCCAGATCGGGCGTGGGCGTTAAGAAGCTGTCACCGGAGTCAAATCGTTTCACCAAATCGATCGCCCCTTTCTGTCCGAGTTCTTCATCGCAGGTCATCGAAACGACCAGGCTGGCGTGGGATCGAGTTTGTTCGCGATTGAGACGTGCCACGGTCGACAGGATCGCCGCCATCGGGCCTTTCACATCGCAGGCTCCGCGGCCCCAGATGCGGCCGTCCCGCTCGATACCCTGGTAGGGATCGATCGTCATGCCGGCAACCGGAACGGTGTCTTGGTGTGCGTCCAGCAAGATCGTGGGCCGATCGGGATGGCCCGCCAATTTGGCGATCACATTTCCACGGCCCGGTTCGATTTGGTCGTAGCGATGAGGTATGTTGTGGCTTGCAAAAAATCGGCAAAGCCAATCGCTGACGCCTTGTTCGCACCATTCCGGTCCCCGATGGTCATGTCCCATCGGGTTTTGACTCGGAATCCGAATCAGCTGGTTCAAGATCGCTAGCGGTGTATCGTCGTCCATCCAGGGAGCCTCGCAGGAAACATCATGAGTCAATTCGATTTAGCCGACACTGGGCAACGGGACCGCGCGACACCGTGTCCATCGATAGGGCGGCGTCATTGGATCGCGGGTGTCGCGGCAGCGGCCGGCACGATGGCAATGCAACGCCAGTCCGTTGCGGCGGAATCGTCGGATGATAAAGGGTACATCGACGCGCACGTGCACGTGTGGACGCCGGACACAAAAACGTATCCGCTGGACGATCGCTATGACGTTTCGGCGATGCAGCCGCCGAGTTTTACTCCCAAACAGCTGATGCAACTTGCCGAGCCGCTGGGGGTCAGTCGGATCGTCTTGATTCAAATGAGCTTCTATGGGTTTGACAATTCGTACATATTGGATGCGATCGCAAACCATCCCGGCCGGTTTTCGGGCGTGGCGGTGATCGATCCCGAGGATCATCCGGTCGAAACCATGAAGTCGCTGAAGTCCAAAGGGGTGCGCGGGTTCCGCATCGTGTCGGGAAAAAAGGATCCCGGCCGTTGGCTGACCGGCGAAGGGATGAAACAGATGTGGGCCTGTGCGGCGGACGAATCCATGGCGATCTGTCCGTTGATCAATCCGGAGTATTTGCCGTCGGTCGACAAGATGTGTCGGC
>NZ_JBFHKV010001338.1:0-1998 GCF_041595215.1 Stieleria sp.
GCGACGGGACGTTGTACGGTCGGCATCAGCCGGTGCGCGCCAGCGTCCGGGCTTGTCCCCAGATCCGACCCAACCGATCGATTCAACGGTACAACGCCGGCGTCGGCGACGTGCCCGGTCAGCGACGGTGGCACGACCAGTGCCAGAACGATCACCGTCAGGCCGATCAGGCAACGCTGTGAAGCATTTATTCCCTGCGTTTGACGAGGGGTTAGCGGCAGGGCGCAAGCCCTCCGGTCCCTCATCGTTCCCGAAACACCGGAGGGCTCGCGCCCTACCGCTAAAAAATGCTTCACAGCGTTGCCGATCAGGATTCCCTGCCAGGATTCTGGCCGCCGGTCTCCTGGCGGCCAATGGCGCGAACCGCAGCGGGATGGTCGACCGGAGACGCTGCGTTGATTCGAGGTGCACTGAATCACGGCGCTTCTCCGATTGCAGCGTTGTCGAGCGGGATCGGCGGCGGGACCGATTCAACCGGCCGCTGCGACGCCACTTTGGGGACGCCGGTTTCTTCGCCGAATTGACGCAGCGCCTCGGCCCGCACGGCCAGTTCGACGTCCCAGCCCTCCAGACGGATGCGTGTGTCCAGATAGGCGATCATCCGCACCACCACGCTCAACCCGCCGACCACCCAAAGGGCCAACGGATAAAGCACCAGCAGTGTCACCAGGCCAAAATTCCAATAGCCGATCGCGATCCCACGCACCCACACCAGACTATAAAACAGTCCGGCAAAGATGACGGTCAGCGTCATGGCGACCGCGATCCAGCGGCTGCCGACGTCACTACCGGCGGGGCGATGCAAGGCGCGTGCCCGGCGACCGAGCGTGATCTCGTTGGCATTCTTGCTTCGCAGCGGACACATCTCCAACAAAATCATCTCCGGCAGAAACGGCCGCCCGGCACGGACCACCAAGGCGACGAAAAAAATGATGATGGGCAGCGTGATGTCCAGGAACGTGTCGTAGGGCTGGAACAATCGCAACGCGACCAGGATCATCACCGGGATTGCCAACCGCCGAATCCCCAAACAATAGAACCAACGCCAGAATTGTTGCCGCGAGATCTTCAGCGCGCTGCGCCAACTGGGCTTTTGTTCGAACACCGCTTGGCCCAAGTAAATCGTCGTGACGACTCCCGCCGCCGGTGTCTGTAAAAACACCAGCAACGCCATCCAGGTCCCGTAGCGGATCAGTTCCCAAGTCGCCTCGGAATCATCCAAGCCATACTGTGCTTCGGTCAAGGGAATCCAAGACAGCAGCAGCGCGTTGGCAATCATCCAAGGCCAGGCGCCCAACAAGAACCCGATCAACAGCATCGACGGGTAGCGGTGCAACAGCACGAGCGCCAGGTCGCCGATTTCCGTCAACGTTCGGACCCGGACGGCCACGTGGGTTTGATCAAGTTGCATCACGGTCTCCAGCGTCAGCGGAGACGCGCGAATCCACCAAATCGGCGTAGCGTGCCGTCCGCACCAACGATCCACGCTCGCTTTCGTTTCGGGGGAATCCGAGCACGACGAAATACAGCGTGATCATGCCGCTGGAAAAAATCGACCACGCCACCTTGATCAAATAGGGCGCCCCGCTGGGAGACAGAAACCCTTCGGTGAACGCTGCCAACACAAACATCGTCGCGCTGGCCGCCATGACCGGCACCGCGTCTCGTCCGGCTTGACGGACCGAGTCGACACGCGACAGCCCGCGGGTGTAGAACAGCCCCATGCCCAATCGCAATCCCGCGCCGGCCGATAACGCGATCGCCGTGAGTTCAAAAGGACCATGCGCGGTCACAAATTCGAAGAAATGATCGGCCCCTTCGATCCCGTCACGGGACATGTAACCGAAGGTCGCGCCCAGGACGATGGCGTTGTAGGCGAGTGTGACCAGACACGGAATCAACAGAATGCCATAGGCAAAACACTGCAGCCCGATCCCGGTGTTGTGGCGGATGTAGAACGCCGCCCGCGCGGTGTATTCTTCAGGACGCACCGCCAGC
>NZ_JBFHKV010001339.1:0-1990 GCF_041595215.1 Stieleria sp.
CATTTTTTGACCAACTCATTTTTTGACCAACCCATTTTTTGACCAACCCATTTTTTGACCAACCCATTTTTTGACCAACCCGACTTCCGACGGCCACCATCAACACAAACAGTATCGTGGGCCCCGAGACGCGCGTACGCGATTTCAACGCTTCTCTTCATCATCTCTCACCGGGTAATCTCCCGTGTTCGAATCGTCTCTTTGGCTTGATCGATCGCGGCGCGCAGTTTCTCCGGCACCTGGGCGGACTGCTCGGTGAGCATCTTGTCAAACTCTGCGATCGTCTCGGACACTTCTTTCGTCGATTCAAACCGTTCGGCATAATACGGAATCGCCAACGCGAACCAATCCGAGCGCGTGATCCAACCTTCGGTTTGCTGGAGCGAACGATGGAGTTCGTTCAATAAAACGTCTGGCGCGGCCTCTTTGAAACGTTCAAATGCGATCCGTTCCCGCGACGACAATCTCCAGCGGGCCTCATCGTTTTGGGGAGACACGAGTTGCTTGACGAGGAATTCCCAGCACTCCGGCGTGCCGAACGCGTTGTCTTTTTCGGCAACCTCAATTGCGGCGACCAAAAGAACATCGGACAGTGCGGGTTTAAAATACGCCGCCATTGCACCGCCGGGTGGGTGAAGCGCTGCTTTGGTGGAATTGACCTGCTCAATGACATAACGTTTGAGCGTCGGGTTGTCGGCGATCGATTCGCCCAGGGCCAGCGCCAAGACGAGTGCCGAATTCTTTGCCAGATCCAACGCGTGTCGATGTTCCATCGTGTCGCGAGTGCCCCCGTCGGCACCTTCTGACTCCGCATCGACAAGTTCGAGAAGCTTGTTTTTTAGTTGTCCCAATCTCTTGCTGCCGAGTTGGCCGTCGGTTTGTGCGGCCAGCCATTGCTCGGCATTTGTGTTTGCTGTGGGCGTCGCCCCGCCAACACCTCGGTCGTGCAAATAGTTGTTCAGCACCCACATCGAAGCGATTCGGCTGTTGGAATGCCCGTCGAGCAATTCCTGTTGAACCACCGCCACGCCCGGATCGGGGAAATAACGCGGGAATGTGTTCAGGAACAGCGTCATAAAATGGTGTGATGGATTGGAATCGTTTTCGCCACCGGCAACGATTCCGCCGAGACGGCGCGCCAGTCGCATCGTCTTTTCCGCGGCAGCCAATCGGGTTTCTTCATCGGACTCCCGTGATAACGTCTCAACCGCCCGCATGGCTTCCCCGAGTGACGCGACATCACGTTCCCGCTCCAAGGCCTCCATCCAACTGGCCAGGTCGCGGCCTTGAAAGAGCGTCGCGGGCGCGGCGTCTGTCCCGACCGATTCAGCCTCATCAAAGTCCGCCATCGACATTCCGTACGATTCCAAGTCGGACAGATCCGCGTCGTTCGAATCGGTGTTGTTGGCGGGGACAAACTGCTTTTCCCAATGGCTGCGTTCCGCTTCTGGTACCGCCAGGATCACGCTGGTCAATTCATCCGTGGCCTCCTGGGAGAGTCCAATTCCCAGACTTTGGGGCAATGCAATCACAACCTCCCGCGTCATCCTCGCCGCGGTCTGACGTTGATCGCTCGGCAATTCGGACCAAGCGTCGGGTGTCGCCAGGCTGAGACAGCACCGAATCAACTTGCGGGTGGTGAACTTGGAGATGGTTCCGCTGGGACCGTATCCGCCCATGCCGCCCATGCCGCCCCCGTACATGCCAGCCCCACCCGAAGAATTAACATATCGGTGTAGGCAATTAATCACGGCGGCGCGACTGTGCACGTTGCCTTCGACCAATTCTTGGACCGCGTTTTCATACCAAACATCGAGCGAGGGTTCTGCAAAGACTTCGGTCATACACCACATAAAGTGCTCCGACGGGGTGATCGTTTGGTCCGTCATCCCGGGAAGTGGCGGCAGTTTTCGGCTCAGCCCGCCGAATTCACGAGCGCGTTGGAGCAACGCTTTGATCACGACGTCGCTTTCAGACGTGTTCGCCATGC
>NZ_JBFHKV010001340.1:0-1988 GCF_041595215.1 Stieleria sp.
CGGCCGAATCGATCGGGATCGGCTGGATCAGAGGGTGGCTTCGTGTCATACGACGAGTGCTTCGTCAACGATTGGATTGCGGTTGCCGCGGAAAAGGGGTCAGGTACCAAAAATGCGAAGCACCCGTTGGGCCATTTGGTTTTTGGTACCTGACCCCTTTTCCGCTCTGTCAGCGCAGCCGGATGCGAACCGTTGTCCCCTCGCGGTGGAGGGTTGTCGTGACCGTTTCTGACAAGTCGCCGTAGCGGGCGGTGATCTGGTAGTCACCCAAGAAACCGCGTGTTCGGGTTTGTCCTTGCACGTCGGTTGTCAGCGACTCGTCGGTCCACCACTGATTGGCGACCAGATCGACAAACACCTTGCCCGCCGGCTTCAGCGTCCAGTCTTCACGCCACAGTGCGGCGGCGGGTTTCCAGTGCATCTTTTCCCAAAAGCCCCACTGGATGACCGCTTCCATGTTCGGATGGCTGAACGAAGCAATCAGGACGTCGCGGAAATAGTCCGCTTGCAATGCTTCGTCGTCGCCCGCATCGACATCAAATTCGCTCAACTGCAGACGCGGCGCGATCTCGGCAAACTCGTCATAGACTTTCAGCAGTTCTTCCGGCGGCGTCAACGTGGTCAGACCAAAGTGCCCCATGAACCCGACGATGTCGGGCGATTGGTTTTGCTCGTTCAAGTAGCGAATGATTTTTTTGTAAGGCTCGCGTTTGTAGCCATCGGGTAACACTTTCCCCTCATTGATCGCGTGCGATGCATCCGGAGCCAGGCGACGAGCTTCGGCCAGAATCTCGGCGTAGATTTTGGGTCCGCCGTATTCCATTTCGTAGGTGTGCTTGCCCCAGCCGATGATGTGGTTGATCGTGTCCCATTCGTTCACGTACTTGATGGTTGCCGGAAGCACGTCAGCCATGTGGTTCCATAACCATTTGCGGTGACCTTCGGGGTTCCCGACAAACTGCTTTTCAACGCTATTGAAATCCATCGGCGCCCAGCCGATGTAGTGCCCGCGAGCGGCGATGTTGTTTTCGCGCAACCATGGCAGCGTTCGGTCCATCAGGATCGTTTTCCTGCGCTGCCAGACGGGATGCTTGCTTTGCAGGCTCTGCCAATTGTGGGGGCGAAGTTCCGATTCAAAGGTGACGCGGTCAAAGTACTTCTTGACAACGTCGCGATACTTCTGAGCCTCGTCCCAGCTGACGACGATCTGCTTCTTGGGGTTGATCGGGAAGTCGCTTCGCGGAGCACCGAGAACTTCGGCGTTGACGGCGCTGCCGAATCCGAACGCATGTTTCTGCATCGCAACCGTTACCCGGGCGCCCGTGACCGGGCGGCCCTGCGCATCGACGACTTCGATCGTCAGATCACCTTTGCGGATGGTTTCGACGCGAGCCAGAGCGGCCTCGCGCCACGCCGCGTCTTTCTCGCGACCGGCGTACATGACTGTCGTCTTGGGCAGCGTCGCGATGTCGCGATCGGTTCCATAGTTGACAAGTCGCAGGTCCGCGATCTCCACGATCGTGCCCGCCTCGCCCATGTCGAACTGAACGACGTCGCTGGCAGGGTTGATGTCGCGTCCCGCGACGAATGAGCGAACATGTTGATTCCACTCGCGATAGGCGGACAGCGTGTTCGCGTAAACTGCCGCGTCCGATTCGTCCGTGATTGAATAATAGATGTTGTTCGGTTGCCCGCCTGCGTTTGGCCGTCGGACCCAGAACGAAACGAGCACAACGTCTCCCTTTTTGATCGCTTGCGTGATCGGAATCTGAACACGCATGTTTGCCGGGTCGCTAAACCGCTGGTCCGATTCGATTCGGTACGAATGCTGGAACGGCATGTCACCGACTTCCGTCCACGTTGCGTCCGCCGTCACGTGCTGAGATCGAAACTTCACTTCTTGCGTCGGACCAAATGACAGTACCTCCCGACCTCCCTCCGGTGGCGCGATAGCGCGTGGGGCCTGGGCGAGGTCGTCGTTGTTCAAC
>NZ_JBFHKV010001341.1:0-1987 GCF_041595215.1 Stieleria sp.
TCATCGACGGGCTGAAAAACTGTACGAGTCTTGCCTGGTTCAATGACCGATTGGTTGTCGCCGACGGTGGAATGGTCATCGCCTACCAACGTGACGGAGATCAACGTTGGACGGAAGCTTCACGGATCGCGGAATACGATGGAGAGGCGTATGTGCACAGCGACGGTCGGCGGTTGGCAGTGTGTGATTCCGCCGGCGGGACGCTGCGTCTGTTTGATGCCGGTCTAACAGAAGTGGCAATCCAAAATCGACTCGGCTCGCCCACGCACGTGGCGGTGTCGGGCGATCGTGTGGTGGTCTACGAAGCGGGCCGCCAGCGTCTGGTCAAACTGCGACTCGCCGAACGGGGCGCCGAACGGGGCGCCGAACAGGCCGCCCGTCACGCTGAAGCACTGACAATCCACCCGGCTGAAACACAGCTCCACACCGATGCCGATTTCCAGGACTTCAGTCGCCCCGCTGGTCTACCGTTCGCCGTCGCCATCACCCCCGATCGACGAGGACTGGCCGTCTCTGTCCGCACGCGGGCGGAATCCGAACCCGAGATCCGAATGGGCATCGCCAACGCCAAACAGACGTTTGTGTTGACCGGCGAAGCTGGATGGCAAGCCGTCCAAGCAAACGATGGGACCGCCGCGGCCGAACAAACGCAAATGCCGACGCGATGGCAGCTTGGATTTCGCTTGCCCGCCGGTGACTGGTCTGACTTTCGTTTTGCGGCGGCCGTTGAGACACCCCGACAGCGAGAACGGTTTGGGTTCCAAGACCATCGCGCCATTCACGCGCCGTTTTCCGATGATCCCGCTGATTGGGCTCCGTTTGATCTGGAGGATTACCGCGAAGGCGTGAGCGGCCGGCGGCAGGAAATCCGGATCGCATTTCAGCAGCCTTCAAACGGCAAAGCGACTGTGGTCATCGAAGATGAATCCGGACGGCGGGTGCGGAATCTCGTGGCAGGGCGTTCGTTTTCCGGCGGACGGCAGACGCTGGTTTGGGATGGACTGGATGACCAAGGCAAACTGGTTCCGCCGGGAAGCTATCGCTGGCGAGGGATCACCCACCCGGGAATCGAACCGGTCTATCGAATGAACTTTGCCAACGGCGGCGAGGACACGACCGCCTCTTGGGGCCCCAACCACAGCACGTTTCATCACGCCGCCACCAACGGCAATCTCGTTTTCTTTGCCGCACCGGTGACCGAAGGCGGTTGGGCACTCGTCGCGTTGGACGCCGATGGCAATTTCGTTCAGGGCTACGAACACCTACACGGTTACGGCATCGGACACGACGCGATCGCTGTCGACGACAAGTATCTGTACTGCGCCCAGGACGGGTTCACCTGGGGCGGGACCAAGGGGGTTGATCTCGGCAGCGACAACTGGACGGCAACCTGGAAACTCACCCTCGTCCGCTACGACATCGAGTCGGGCAAGATCGCGGAATTTCCCGGCAATCGGCGGGCGTTGGAAATTGATTCGATGCAGGTCGGGCCGGGGTCAAACCATTCGAATCTGGACGAATTCAACTTGGGCGGTCTGGCGATCAAAGACGGCAAACTCTATGTCGGATCGCGCGATAAACAAGCGGTGCTGGTGCTCGACGCCGCAACGGGCGATCGGCTTGAATCCCTGCCGCTGTCCGGTGTTCGGCATCTGACCGCCGGGGCGGAAATCTACGCGGCGACCGATCAAGGGGTGGTGCGACTCCGCGATGGAAAGACCCTTGTTCCCTCCGCAAAGATTGCCCCCGGCCTGAAAAGCGAACCCCAACTCAGCGGCATCACTGTCGCACCCAATGGCGACCTCTTGGTCAGCGACGCCAACTCGCACCAGATTCATCGCTTCAACGCGGAGGGCAGCTTGGTCGCGACGATCGGCGCCCCCGGCGGGCCGTACAAGGGGGCCTACGATCCAAAGCGAATGGTCCATCCCGCCGGGCTTGTGTTCGGACCCGCCGGCAAACTTTGGGTGACGGAAAAACGCTGGAA